>JALOQW010000087.1 GCA_025459275.1 Pirellula sp. | reverse complement strand
CAATACGGCCAGCATCACCAAAGGCGTCGCGATCGCTCCGATGGAGGTACCGCTTTGCAAAACGCTGTTCCCCATCGCTCTTCCGTTTTGCGTGAGCAGATACTGCGTCGTCTTCAAGCCGCAGGGCCAATGGGACGCTTCAAAGAAGCCAAGCAGCGCGCGGCATGTCAACAAATCTTCGTAACCTCGCGCCCAGCCGGTCAAAAAACCCATGGCAGACCAGCAGAACAGGCCGATAGGGTAGACCCATCGCACGCTGAATCGATCGACGACGAGCCCCCAAAACAAACTCCCGAGCGCAAAGCCGTAACCGAAGGCCGCTTCGACATTGCCATACAATTCCTGATTCAATTGGAACTCGGTACTGATTCTCGTCGATGTCACCGCCAAGGTCTGACGGTCCATATAGTTCACGGCAGAAGCCAACAGCAACAGCCCACAAATGGCAATGACGCGCGAGCGGGGGATTCCCCCTTTTCCTTCAGGTATAGCGAACATGTCCAACTCCTGGGCAGGCTACCAGTAGCGTTCGACGACGTAATGTCCAAGCTCGGACCTTTTGTGTTTACGCATCCCTCTTCCGTTGAGGATGGCTTCCACGTCGTCAAGCATTTGGGGGTTGCCGCACATCATGACCGCGCTGCTATCAGGAGATAAACATGTTTGTGCCATCTCCTCCAGTTTGCCTGATTCGATGGCGGTCGTGATACGACCGGAAATACCACGATCATACTCAGCCCTTGAAACGACCGAGATCGACTTGAACTGTCCTGCATGCGACTTCTCGTATTCCTCGAGCTCATCGAGGTAAGCTAGATCGGATGGGTAACGTACTCCGTGCACTAAGAGGATCTTCTTGTAGGATTGCCATATTTTGGGATCTCGCAACATGGCGATGTAAGGAGCCAAACCGGTCCCAGTTCCAAGAAGCCAGATCGATTCGGCGTGAGGCGCGTGCTGTAGTGTGAAACTCCCGGTCGCTTTGGCGGACACATCGATCGCATCCCCTTCGCTCATACTCCACAGTCTTGGTGTCAACTCGCCATCGTCAACACGGACGATGAAGAACTCCAAGGTATTGCTGTGGGGGGACGCTACCGAATAGGGACGATGCAGATGCTTATCATCCAAAGGTATGCCAACTTGCAGGAATTGTCCGCATTCAAACGGCACAACTCCGGGGCATTCGATCGCCAGGGTAAAGAGGCCATCATACCAAACGTGCTTCCGCGCGATACGACCTTGGATCCATTGCAGCGCCATCTCAAGCCGGTCCAGTCCAATTGAGAGCGAAGAGAAAGGGGTGGGGGTACGGCCTCGATGATAGCAGATGCAACAGCGCCGTTGTTGCACCGACTCGTGTTGTACCTACTCGTCTTCCTCTCCCATGGCCTCCGCTCGCCACAAGACATCCGGGTCCATCTGTCGAGATGCCGCAGATTGCTCGATGTTTTCGCGTTCATGGAGGATCAACCGGGTGATCTGCTCCCGAGTGTCGTTGATCAGGGCCAACAGGCCATTGAGCATATTCGTCCCCTGCCATTCGCCCGCCGCAAAGCCCTGGACCGCGTCGGCTTTGAGGTCGGCAAGTTCACGTTGAAGCCGAATCAAATTCGCCAGATCGAGTTTTGACGCAACCTCGGTATTGAGGGCTGACTGCTCGATGGCGATCACACGAGTCATGAATTCCGCGAAACGGCTTTCCCTTTGGCTGCGCCGATGCTCGGCATACCACTGATAGAGAAAGAACAACGCGCCTGTCACCGTTGCGGCGATGGCCAAGACGTTTTCGAGATAATTCACCACGTCGCTTGCGATCAGAACCTTGTTCCGATTCCGGTACCCGTCCACGCCGGGATGAACTGCGTACTCCGAGGGCCGTTCCAAGGCTTGGGGATCCAGACCTGGAATGGAGTGGCGCGCCAGATCCGATTCGAACAGTACTGTCAGGAATCGTTCGATGGTTTCATTGGACTGATGCCGGTTCGTCACCAGCAACATCCTTGCGCCTAGGGTCTTCAAGTCGCTATGGGGAACGTCGGGAGAAACGTCGTAACTGAAGGCGGGAATCGTGCATTCGTCAATCAAGGAACGGTTGAGTTCTCGAACCTCTCCTTCGCTCGCTTCTGAGATGAGATTCTCCCCCAACTCGATGATGTCGGATTGCGCGAATGCGCGTGCATACGGGACAGGGACCAGTCGATACCCTTTGCGCGCGACCAAGGCATGGGCAACCGGGGATGGAACCAGAGAGACATGAAAGATGGCATCGGGCAACATGTCTTCAGGCGCATTCCACAACTCCTCGATTCCAGCCCATCTGTCATCGACGACAACAGAATCCTCCCCGACGGTGTCACCGTGAAGTGTGTCGCCCTGAAGTGTGTCGCCGGGAGATACTTGCGTACTCAGGCCGATGAAGTCGAGGAGGTTGACCGAAAGCACATAGGTCCCTGCAGACTTCGAGCTCAAGAAGACTCGCTTCCCGCGCAGCCCCATTAACCCTTGCTCCGCAAGAATCGGTTCATGTTCAGGCTTGACGAGGACGTGGAGAGGCTCAAGTTCCAAAGCGCACAATTGCCTTACGTCGGTTCGGTCCAGTAGATTCAAACCACCTTGAACGAGAGCCAAATCGATTTCCCCCTTGTTCAACCACTCGAGCGATTCCTCCGAGCCTTGAGACGGAACGACCTCAAGTTCGAATCCATCCGCGCCGAGATGATTGGCTAGAGAACTTGCCAGGCGATGTCGAGCGCTGGCCGGGTCCCCTGCGGAGATCCGAAGGCGAATGGTCGGTTTCGTATCCCAGGGTTGCCAAATCCAGACACTTAGCGCGAGTAACGCCAGGGCTATCAGCAGCAGCAACAACTCACGCAATCGACCATGACGCACTCGAACATTTTCATCAGTAATGGGGTGGGACTTCATCTTCGGGACGCCGAGGTTCACGGTACGCGTCCCGCAAGGTGCGGAGATCGCTGGTCAACAATCGCATTTCACGCTCAAGCAAGTCGATCCGTCGGGCTTGTTCGACAACGACCTGATCCAAATCTTGGATCGTCCGCTGCATGTGGGTAAACAACGTTTCCAACTCGGTCAAACGTGATTCTTGGGAAGTCACAGGCTACTCCAAGGGAGTCGAATTTCAGGATTCTGCTTGTTATACTGCAAAATGGTTGAGATACACGCAAGCGGTGTCTTTTGACGGCACGTCACCTTGGCTTCCCACCTATGAGAATAATCATGCGCTTTTGTTGGATGTTGGTGACCGCCTTAGGGTTGCTGCTCAGTTCTCCAAGAATCATGGCTCAGGACCAAGTCCCCGCCACAGCCAAGAAGGCAGCCGAAATTCTGGACCTGACTCGCATGAAGCTGATCGACCCCACAGCGGAATCGCAAGAAGCGGGTGTTTTGACCCAGAGTATCGCGACTCTGAGCTACCAGGCCAAAGGAAGCGTTGACAAGATTGCCCAGGCCATGCAGAAATCACTGACCTCTGACGGGTGGAAGGTCCAAGAGGGAGCATCGATCAACGATGCGTACGCAACAGCCGCATTCCAAAAGAATGGCTTTACGCTCAGCCTGAACGTCATGCCTGGGAACAAGCCCAACGAGGCTCAAGTGACTCTGAATCATCTCGGGAACGTCGACTTTGCAAAGCTGCCTCTCCCAACCGGCGCAAAGATCCTGTACTCGATGCCGTCGATGATCCTGTTCGAAACGGACCGACCTCCTGCAGAAACCAAAGAAGCCATCCAGTCCGCTCTCGCCGACAAAGACTGGGAACCGTTCGGCGATACGACGGCCTCGTTCTTCCTTCGCAAAAATGCGGTCCGCCTGCAGGTCATGGCCAATCCCTCTCCGACCGATCCTAAGAAATCAATGGTGCAAATCTCCGGCGAGTTGATGGCTGCCGATTTCCCTTCTCTAACCGAAGTGGAAAACTTGCAATACTCCTCTGTGCCGACCCAATTGTCTTTTGATTGCCCTATGGGCAAACCCGAGTCCATCCAAATGCTGGGTGACAAGCTAAAAGCGATGGGATGGAAACCGACCACCGAACAGCCCATCAAAATCGACTTTCGCGACAACTGGATTTTTCGCAACGACTCCAAGGACTTGACCGAGCTGGAGATCTCCGAAGTCGAAGGGAAGACTCGGATTCGATGGGTCTATCAAACCGCCGCGCAAGCAGATGCGGTGAATCAAAAAGTGGAAGCCAAGGTGGCTGAAAAGGTAGCCGAGAAAAAGGCCAAGCAAGATGCCGAGATGAAACGTAAGGCCAAGGCCAACGCCACCGCGATCGTCATTGAACCACTCGCAAGCCTCACCGTCGAAAAGGCATCCGAGAAGGAGATTGTCTTCACTTCCAAATCGGGTGCCGCTCGCAAACCGCTTCAGGACTGGCTCAAGAAACGGCAAGCAGATGCATGGGAACTCGAAACACTCGTCGATGCAAAGGAAGCCGGCGAATGGAAATTGAAAAAAGGGGACATCGAACTGCAAATCAGTCTTCTTGACCCTGGGTTCATTCCAGGAACAGTGACCATCGCTCTCACGCGCGATGGGAAGCTGGAACTCAAGAAATAGCGCGTCGTTAGATATGTAGTGGATCTTGCCAAAGATCCTGAATCATGCGGAAGTTTCGCAACTTCCACTACCCTCATTGAACGGTATTGGGATTAGTCACAATAAGGCAAAAGGAACACTCCCATGAAGAATCGATTGCCATTGGAACGACGGGATTTCTTGAGAGCTGCGTCGGCGGCCACTGCCGTCGCAACATTCGTGCCCTCACATGTTTTGGCCCGGTCTGGATCGACGGCCCCCAACGACCGTATTCAGCTGGGCATCATCGGGATCGGACCACGATGCACCTACGATCTTGGCGCTATCTTTCCCATGAGTGACGTCCGTTGCGTCGCCATCGCCGATGTCCAAGCAACACGTCGCGAGGCTGGAAAGAAGCTTGTGGACGAGGCGTACAGCAATCAAGACTGTGTTACGTATCGCGATTTTCGCGAACTGCTCGACCGCAAAGATATCGATGCGGTTTTGATCGCGACCGGTGACCGATGGCATGCCGCCGCATCAATTCTGGCTGCGGAAGCTGGCAAGGATGTTTACAGCGAAAAGCCATGCGGTATCACGATCTCAGCCTGCCAAGAACTTGCCGAAGCCATGCATCGACATCAACGCGTCTTCCAAGCCGGAACGCAACGTCGCAGCGTGGCCAATTTTCGAAAGGCGGTAGAGTGGGCGCAATCGGGTAAACTCGGAAAGCTCCATACCCTTCACGCGTCCGTGTACATCCCAACCCTCGAGAACAGTTGGCTACCTGCACAACCCGAACCTCCCCGAGACCGCATCGATTGGAATCTGTGGCTCGGTCCAGCAGCCTGGCGACCTTTTAATCAAACCTACTGCGACGGTGGCTGGCGCGGTCAGTGGGATTTCGATTCCGGTGCTCGACTTCTCGATTGGGGGGCCCATACCGTGGATCTCTGCCAGTGGGCTAATAACGCCGACGACACGATGCCGATCGAGTACGAGCCGACCGACAACAACATCGTTTGCACCTATGCGAATGGTGTCAAACTGATCATTGACTTCTTGCCGCAACCCTTCGGTGATCGGTCACCCCATTACATCACGCGTTTGGGAACCTGTCCGGTCCGCTTCGTTGGTGATGCTGGCTCGGTGGAAACCGGGGACTCCGGCGAAATCGTGGCCACGCCGGAATCATTGCAATCAGAGATTACCGAGAAGATCAAGCGGTCTCGGGGCCTCGATGTCCATGAACATGCACGGAACTTCTTTGATTGCATGCGATCGCGCGAACGAACCGCGGCCAATGAAGACATCATGCGTCAATCGCATGTGGCATGCCATGCTGCGGCGCTGGCATGGGTTTTGAAACGCAAGTTGACAATCGATCCGGTCAAGGAAGAATTTGTGAATGATGTCGAAGCCAATCAACTTCGATCGCGTCCCAACCGGAACTGGCAAGCCTAGGATTTGATGGCAGCATCGTCGAGTGCGTTTATTGAAATTCGCGGGGCTCGAACCCACAATCTAAAGCGTATCGACCTCGATATTCCGCGAGGCAAGCTGACGGTCGTAACCGGTGTCAGCGGGAGCGGCAAGAGTTCGTTGGCCTTCGACACCCTCTTTGCCGAAGGCCAACGACAGTATCTTCAAAGTTTGTCGAGTTACACACGCCAATTCGTGGACCAGATGGAACGCCCCGCTGTGGACTCCATCCGCGGACTGCAGCCATCCCTCTGCATCGACCAACATCAAGGTGTGTCGAGCCCACGCAGCACGGTCGGCACGATCACGGAGATCTATGATTACTTGCGTCTCTTGATGGCCAGGGCCGGCATCCCAGCCTGCCACCAATGTGGACAGCCCATCGATCGCCAAGCCCCTGACACCATTCTGGCATCGATTCTCCGACTGCCCGCCGGATCGCGACTGACAATCCTGGCTCCTATGGTTCTCAGCCGTAAGGGCTCCCATGCCGATGTCTTTGAGCGATTGACCAAAGCCGGTTTGGTCCGTGCTCTTGTGGACGAAGAGTTTGTCGAGTTGGAATCGGTTCCGGTACTCTCACCACGACGCGAGCACTCGATTTCGGGAGTCGTCGACCGCATGGTGATCCGGGCTGATAACAAGGACCGCATCGAACAAGCCGTCACGACGGCTCTTTCACTCAGCGATGGGCTCGTTGCAGCTCATTGGCAAGAACCGAGCGGAGCCGATTCCGGTGAGACCCATACAGGCGGATCCGAACGCCTTTACTCGACCCGTTATGCGTGCGTAGCGTGCGGTATCAGCCTTCCAGAGATCGAACCCCGTACGTTTAGCTTCAACAGCGCCTATGGTGCTTGCCCACGCTGCGAAGGGTTCGGATATGTCGAAGCATCGAGCCGCAGCGTCTGCCCGACATGCCATGGGGCGCGACTGCGTCCCGAATCTCTCGCGATTCGATTTCAGGGTCGTTCGATCGCAGATATCGTAGGGATGCCTTTGGACCAATGCAGCCAATGGCTGACTCAACTGGATCTCGAGGAATCGACTCGTCCCATCGTAGAACCCATTCTGAAAGAGATCATTCCACGCCTAGAGTACCTGCAACAGGTTGGCCTTTCGTATCTCACGCTCGATCGCCCAGCGGAAACGCTCAGCGGTGGCGAGCTGCAACGTGTCCGCTTAGCCACGAGTGTGGGGACAGGGCTGATCGGCGTTTGTTATGTCCTCGATGAACCTTCCATCGGATTGCATCCACGCGATACCGAGAGACTGGTCGCGATCCTTCGCTCGCTCCAACAAAAAGGAAACACCGTGGTTGTTGTCGAGCACGATGAGCTCGTCATGCGGGCTGCGGATTTGCTCGTCGATATCGGTCCGGGTGCTGGAAGAGATGGGGGATCGATCGTTGCCTGTGGAGCTCCCAATCGCGTGCAGAAGATTTCGGAGTCGATTACGGCTCAGTATCTGATCGGAGATCGACAGGTAGCCCACGCCCGATCTCGAGCAATAGGAACAGATCATCCACTTCTGCGAATCACAGGAGTTACCAAGAATAACTTGAAGGATGTCTCGGTGGAGATCCCCCTAGGACGATTGGTAGGGGTGACTGGAGTCAGCGGAAGTGGAAAGAGCACGCTGGTGCACGATACTCTCGTGCAAGCCGTGACAAACCAACTTAGTAATACCAAAGGGACATCGCATTGGCGTTCGTTAAGCGGTGTGGAGCACATCGATCGCCTGATCGAAGTCGATCAATCCCCGATCGGCCGTTCCCCGCGCAGTGTTCCTGCGACGTACTGCAATCTATGGGACGATGTTCGGAAAATATTTGCTGCCACGCGCGATGCAAAACAACGAGGCTTCACGGCAGCCCGCTTCAGCTTCAATACAGGAACGGGTCGATGCGAATAGTGCGCTGGGCAAGGTCGTCAGAAACTAGAGATGAGTTTTCTTGAGGATGTCGATGTTCCTTGTCCAGTTTGTAGTGGCAAACGGTTCAATCGAGCCACACTGGCTGTGCACTTTAAAGGCAAGAACATCGCGGACGTTTTGGAGTTGACGGTTGATGAGGCTGCTTTGTTTTTTGAAAACATCGACAGCCTTCGGCGGGTCTTACAGAAACTCCAAGATGTGGGTTTGGGATACCTGACCTTGGGCCAGCGATCCACTACGCTCAGTGGCGGGGAAGCGCAGCGATTGAAGCTGGCGCACGAACTGGCTCGAGGCACGATGGATCGTACTCTCTATGTGCTCGACGAACCGACCACGGGGCTTCATCTATCGGATGTTGCCAGATTGATATCGGTTTTGCAGGGATTGGTCGATCGAGGTAATACGGTCTTGGTGATCGAGCACCACATGGACTTGATCCGGAGCTGTGACTGGGTCATCGATTTGGGTCCTGAAGGGGGCGCGGGTGGCGGACGTATTCTGGGGGCTGGAACCCCCGAGCAGATTGCCCAGCTTGCGTCTCCTACCGGGGCCGCCTTGCGCGAAGCGTGCCATGCCTCTTGAGAAGACGGACGCTATTGTTCTTCGATCCGTCCCATGGAGCGAAACGAGCCTGGTCGTGACCTTGTGGACCCGGGAATTTGGCAAAATCTCGGCAATTGCGAAGGGTGCCAGGAGACTGAAGAGCCCCTTTGAATCTGCTCTTGACCTATTAAGTCTCTCATCCGTAGTCTTCCTGGCGAAGACCGGAGACACCCTCGACTTGCTTTTCGAAGCCAAGTTGCAGCGGCGGTTTCGGTCCGCTCAGCGCGGATTGCTGCCTTTGTACTGCGGCTTCCACGTGGCAGAATTAACCAATGGTTTCACCGAACCCCATCAGCCGATCCCCGGTTGGATGGACTGGCTAACGCATACACTTCAAGCCTTGGACGACGGATGTTGCCCAGCAACGACCACGCTTCGGTTTGAACTGCATGCGTTGAGAATGCTAGGTTTGTCACCGAGCTGGAGTCAGTGTGTGGGGTGTGGTGAATCCGTGGACCTGGATCGTCCTACGGTGGCATTGACAACATCGGGAGGAGGCGTGGCTTGCCCTGCATGCTCGCCTCTTCAACGCAACGTCCTTCGCATCCAAACCAACACGGTTCTCGTACTTCAGAAAGCGTCCGATTCGGCCTTGAATGATCTCGAGTTTTCCATTCCCGAAGAAGCCAGGAGCGAAACGCGATTCGTCATGGAACACTTGTTGGGTTTCATCACCGAACGCAGGCTACGGCTGCTCCCATTCTTGGAGGAGTTGAAACGGTGAACCAACCTGACTCCCATCGCATCCTAAACTCATTCCGTCTGGCCTATGGATGGTGCATCGCTGCCAGCTGCCTTTTCGTCTCCATTTCAGGCTGCGCCAGCCTCAATCCTTGGAAGGACGAGGACGAGTACACGCGGGCCAAGAATGCCATTGAGGGATACGAAGATGCCGAAGGGAACTGGGTTCGACCTGAAGGAAGCCGCGCGAATCGTCGCGTAAGCTCCGATCTGCCAAAATTTTTACAAGACATTCCCGGATTAGGGCAACGCCCTATCAACAAAGAAAAAGCGCGTGAAAAGTATCGCGAAGCCGACCAAATCTTCGAACAAGCCAAGAACGCTGAGGGGACCGAACGACGGGATCTGTTCCGCAAAGCTGCCAAGCAATATTTAGCAGCAGGCAAGGAATGGACCAGTAGCGCCCTTGAGCAAGATGCCATGTTTATGGCTGCCGAGAGCTACTTCTTCGCAGAGGATTACCCCAAGGCCGAGAATCAGTATGTGAAGCTGATCAAGGACTATCCTCGTACGCGATGGCAAGATCAGGTCGATAAGCGACGCATGGAGATCGGAGACTACTGGCTCCAGTTCCCCGACAAGTTCTACAACGTCAACTTCACGGACAACAAGCGGCCTTGGAACGATACGGCGAATCACGGCAAACGAGTCCTGGAAAAAATGCGACTCGATAGCCCGACAAGCCGTCTGGCTGACGATGTCACGATGGAAATCGCAAACACCGAATTCAAGCGTGAGAATTGGCCGGAAGCTCTCGATGCGTATCGCGATTTGATCAGCGTCTATCCCGACAGCCCCTATCAATTCGATGCCCACTTTCTCGGGGCCAAGTCAGCACTCATGTCTTATCAAGGTGCTCAATACACCTCGGAACCACTCGAGCATGCAGACAAGCTTCTGTCGCAGATGGTCAAGCAGTTTCCCGACAAGGCTCAGGAGAACAAAGATCAAATCCGCGAAATGATGGCCGAGGTCAAGTTCCGCAAAGCGGAACGCTTGTACGATGAAGCCCTGTATCGGGCCAACAAGGAGGAGTACGCAGCGGCCAAGATCTACTGCGATCAGATCATCGAGGATTACGACGACACCCCATTCGCCGAGAAAGCGAAAGAGATCCTCGGGAAAAGTGAGGGGAAACCGGGTGTTCCCACCCCGTACCTCCATTGGATGACAACGGTCTTCCCGACACGCGACAAGATTGGCCCTATCATCAAGGCGGCGGAGGCAGCGCAAATAAAGGACGCCGAAGCTGTTATGGCCCAAAACCCGGATGGGTCGATCCGGCGATGAGCGGCAACAGCATGGGTCGCGCATCTCCCTTCACGGTCTGGATCGGTCTCCTGATTGGACTCATTGCGTTACCAGGTTGCCTAGGCTATCGATTCGGCGCGGAAACGCTTTATCGCAATGACATTCGGACGATCCATGTCCCGGTAGTTCGGAGCGACAGCTTCCGTCCGGAACTCGGTGTGCTGTTGACGGAAGCATTGCAAAAGGAGATCGAAAAGCGGACTCCGTACAAACTTTCGCAATCCGCGACCTCCGATTCGGTTCTGAATGTGCGGCTGACAAGCGATTCCAAGCGAGTTAAAAGCGAGACGATCACCGACGAACCACGTATTTTGGAAACCGTCATGACGGTGGAATTGAGTTGGACCGATCGTCGCGGCATGTCGCTCATCCAAACAAGATTCCTGCCCCCTGGTGAGATCAGTCATTATTTTGCCGAAAGGACCGATTTCGTGCCCGAAGCGGGACAATCGATCACCACTTCCTTTCAGCGCGCAGCTGAACGCCTTGCCAAGCATATTGTCGACCAGATGGAAGCACGTTGGTAGATTAGTCACCATGAACGATGACAGCATCCCTTCCGCAGGCTGGTCCCGCAGCCAACGCTTGATCACTTACATCGGGCTGACTCTTTTTGGCTGCGGTTGCGATCTATGGACCAAGCAAGCCATTTTTCGCAGACTCGGGCTTCCCGGCGAACAACCACCCTTGTGGTTGATCGAGAACTATGTCGGCTTCGAAACGGCCGTGAATCAAGGTGCATTGTTCGGTATGGGGCAAGGCTTCGGGCCTGTCTTTGCCATCATGTCCCTTGGAGCCATCGCGGCCATCATCGTGTGGCTGTTTGTCTTCCAAGCGTCTCGTTCCCATTGGCTCACGTTTGCGCTCGGGCTCGTCACCGGCGGCATCCTTGGGAACTTGTATGACCGCATGAATATGCACGGGTTGCCTGGCCAGCTCGCGGGGGGAGTACGGGATTGGATTCTGCTGCGCTATGGTCCCTACACTTGGCCAAACTTCAATATCGCCGATAGCCTACTCGTCATCGGCGCATGCATGCTCGCGATCCACTCATTCTGGTTCAGCGAGCCGGTGAAGGTTGATGCAACCGCATCAGATCAAAAATTGGCGAAGCCATGAGAGTCGTAATGACCGCCATGATGACGAGGATCGCAAATAATTCCTCGGAGATCACTCCTCGTTGCAAGCCGATGTTGATGATGATCAGCTCCATCAATCCTCGCGAGTTCATCAAGGCACCGATCCCCAGCGACTCTCGATGCGATAGCCCTGTCGCGCGTGCCGCCGCCCAACATGCAACCCCCTTGCCAAGAATCGACGCGACCAAAACTACGCCACACATCCCCCACAGATAAACCGAGTTCAATAATCCGATCTTCGTGTTGAGACCGGAGTAGGTGAAGAAGAGTGGGAGTAGCAGTCCAACTGTTAATGGCTGAATTCTGGCAATGATGTCCCGATGCATCACCCCGCGCGGAATGGCTGCGCCGACGATAAATGCGCCGAACACGGCATGCAAGTCGATGCGATCCGTAAACCAAGCCCCAAAGGCCATGCATGCCAAGCCGACCACAAGTCCCGTATCGCTCAACGATTGAGATCCATCCTCCGCCGTTTCGATCCACCAATGATGAGTCTTCTGCAAGATCGGTCGCACAACGAACAGCACCACGGCAACGAAGACCAGACCACCACCGATA
>JALOQW010000442.1 GCA_025459275.1 Pirellula sp. | reverse complement strand
GTCTCTTCAAGCAGTTCGATATCCAAACGTGGCTTGCGGATCTTCAATTGCCCTAGATCACGGCCTGCCACCAAGTAACCGATCAGCGATCGATTGGATTCAATCGCTTCAACCTCGAGCAAGTTCATTTTCCGAGTTTTGGTACTCGTGTCCAACTTCGGCGCATCGATTTGTTCAAGCCGAATGCCTCGGAAGGCGATAGGGCGCAGCCATCCGATTTCGGCGGCATCGATTTGCAATTGGAAACCTTCCAATGCCAAGCGATCGACCAGTTTCTGGTAGACCCATTTCGATCCAAGAAGGGACGGTAAAGCGGCCAGAACTAGAAAGAGTGCCAACGGAATCCACAGCCACCATCGCCACGCCCGTTTGCGAGGAGCAAATGTATTGGAATCTGATGAAGTCGTTTCTGAGGGGGATGCGTTATCGGGTGGCATGGGACAGTTCCTTCGAACGCATCGCGGACACGCGTGCGATTAGAACGACGGGTTGCGGATCCAGCGGGGCATCAGCTCCCAGCCATCGGCGATCTTGATGGTGGACTGGCTCGCTGCGACTTCATCGTAACTGGAGGCCGAGCCTTTGGCGATTCCTGTGCCGCATACAGCGAAGGGGACCCATCCGTGGGCATGTTTCTTGGTACTGACCGGAGTTGGATGGTCCGGAGTGATCAGAATGCGGTAGTCACCTAGTTTTTCTAGGGCCGCATGAATCGGGGTTACGATCTCGCGATCGATCGATTCGAGCGCTCGAATCTTTTCATCGACTCGCCCTTCGTGACTGGCTTCATCGGGGGCTTCGATGTGAACACACACGACATCATACTTATTCAGAGCGTCGACGGCCCATCGACCTTTCGCGGCGTAGTCGGTATCGAGGTAACCAGTCGCACCGGGAACTTCGATCCGATCCCAACCGATAAGGGCAGCCAATCCTCGAAGCAGATCCACTGCCGTGATCATGGCACCCCGGAGGCCGAAACGAGCTTCGAACGATTCCAAGCTAGGAGTCTTACCTAGCCCCCACAACCACAAATGCGTTACGGGGCGTAAGCCTCTTGCGACGCGATCACGATTCACCGGGTGATTTGAAAGGATTTCGGCGCTGCGTTGCATGAGATCGCTCAACACGTCGCAGCCCGGGCCGCGAGGATAATCATCGGTGACGAGCAAGTCGGTCAGGTCGTGAGGCGCGCTGGTCTTGGTGTCTGCAGAGAAAGGAGATGCTTCCTTTGCGGAGCCACGGTAAATCAATAGGTTCCGATAGCTAACGCCTGGCACGAACTCATATCGCGAGTCACCGATCGCCTGCTGCATCGATTCGAGAATGCGACGACTCTCGTCGGTTGAGACATGGCCGGCAGTGAAGTCGACCATGATCTGATTCTCGATCGTCACGGTATTGCAGCGAACGGCCCAGTCGTTTGGTCCCAACGTGATGCCTTGCGCAGCCGCTTCGATCGGAGCTCGACCCGTAAAGAACCGATTGGGGTCATAGCCGAACAGCGTCATGTTGGCGACTTCGCTCCCCGCGGGCAGATGCCGTGGTACATTGTCGGATTGGCCGACTTGTCCAGCTCGGGCAATCGCGTCCATGGCTGGAAGATGGGCTGCTTGTAAGGGGGTTTTGCCCCCGAGTGCGTCAACCGGAGCATCGGCGCATCCGTCTGGAATGATGATCGCGTACTTCATGTGCTGTTCCAATCGTGGCTGATGGTAACCAATCGGATGTTCAATGCCCGGCCTCATAGACTCGCAATCGAACGCTGTGCATTCCGACGCTCGGCAGTTTGCGAATCTCGGCGTGTGCCTTGGCTGCGTCCGCTTCGGTGCATTCATGGGTCATGATCACCAGCGGTACGTAGCGCTCGTCCTGGTTCTCGCTGGGCTCATGCTGGATGATCGATGAGATCGAGATGCGGTGCCAGCCCAGTATCCCTGTAATCTGCGAAAGCACTCCGGGCTCATCGGCGACGATGAATCGCAGGTAATAACGACCAGCAGTTTTCGAATAAGGGATCATTTCGATCGCGCATTGTCGGTCCGACCATAACTGCAATCGACGGAAGGTAATGTTGGTTCTCCCCGAGGCAGTATCAATCATATCGGCAACAACGGCGGAGGCGGTGGGCATTTGCCCAGCACCTTGGCCATGAAAGAACATGTCCCCTACCGCATCGCCTACTACCGTGATGGCATTGTAGGCGCCTCGGACTTCGGCCAACGGTCTACCGATTCGGACCAACGTGGGAGAGACGTGAAGCTCCAAGTTGTCGTCGATCAACTGTGCGGTTGCCAACAACCGGATGCGATAGCCCAGTTCGAAGGCATAGCGGATATCCTCCAGTTCGAAGGCTTCGAGTCCTTGGCGGTGAATGTCCCGCCATGACACGCGCACGCCAAAGGCGAGGTGTGCCAGGATCGCTAACTTCTGCGCTGCATCGCTTCCATCGACGTCCATGCTCGGATCGGCTTCTGCATAGCCTAGTTGCTGAGCACGAGACAAAGCAGTCACATATTCGACGCCACGATCGGACATCTGCGAGATGATGTAGTTGGAGGTACCATTCAAGATCCCACGCAGCGAGACAACTTGGTTGGCCGAGAAGCACTGCGAGATATTGGCAATGATCGGGATGCCGCCGCCGACGCTGGCTTCGAATGCGATGGTGCGCCCTAGCGAGCGAGCCCGATCGAACAGTTCCTCACCATGCTGAGCGAGGAGAGCTTTGTTGGCGGTGACAACATCTTTGCCCGATTCCAGCAGCTGCAGCATGATGGTTCGGGCTGGTTCGATACCGCCAATCAGGTGCGCGACCACTTCGATTTGAGGATGGTCGAGAACCTCCGACAGGTCGGTCGTCAGGATGCCGCTCGGGAGGTCAATGCCACGATCCCTCGACAGATCCCGTACCACGGCCTTTTCAAGCCACAGAACGCGGCCTGCATGGCGGGCCAAGCGGTCACCATGATCGAGCAATAGACGAGCGACCCCAGTTCCGACGGTCCCCATGCCGACAATGGCGACTCGCGTTTTCTCCATGATTTCGTGTGGCTCTGACAATCGAACGCGTTTTCTGGATCCAAAGAGAAGGGGATGAATTGCGATGCCAAAATGTAGACAACTTGCATTTTCCCGCAATCCACTAGCACCAATCCTGGAGGCCCCCTGGCCAGCATCGCCCGGCCAGCCTCTCCAGATTGCCCGAGCGCCCCGGTCTGCCCCCATCGGCCCGAAAAATTAGGCGAATTAATCGGCTACAAGGGGCCGCCTGCTAGCAATCGGAGGGGGCTTACGTGTATCCTGTGACCTGTACTTATCCCTTCCATCCGATCTCCGGTAAGGATTCCGACATGATTCTGTCAGGTGAAGAGATACGCGCCCGCATGGGCAAAGAGATCAGTATCACCCCTTTTTGTGAAGATTCGTTGAATCCCAACAGCTACAACCTCACGCTCCACAGCGAATTGTTGGTGTACGAGGAAGTGGTCTTGGATGTGCGAGAGCCGAACCGTTTCCGAAGGATTCAGATTCCCGACGAGGGATTGATCTTGAGTCCGGGCCAGCTTTATTTGGGCCGAACGGTCGAGTACACGGAGACACACCATTTGGTCCCGATGATCGAAGGGCGATCGAGTCTTGCGCGATTGGGGCTGTTTGTGCATTGCGCCTCTGGTTTTGGGGATGTCGGTTTCTGTGGCCACTGGACCATCGAGATGTTCGCTGTCCAGCCGCTGCGCATCTATGGTGGTATCCGGATTTGCCAGATTGCCTATCATGAGTTGGTCGGTGACGTACGGGAGTACAGCAACGGCAAGTACCAACACAACCGCGATATCCAACCGAGTCTGATGTACAAGGAACTTGGGTACACGCGCGAGTACGAGCAATTGCAATTGGACTTCGATTCCCTGGCTTCCTCCTGCCAGCAGGAATGCGACGAACCCTACAATCAGGGACGGCGCCGTTCGTCGACTTATTCGGTCTAGCGAGATTCGGTCAAGCACTTCGCTCCCGGTCCGCCGACGAACCCCAATCCTTGATATGTTGTCGCATGAGCCAAGCTACCAGAGAGCAAATCGAGTCT
>JALOQW010000441.1 GCA_025459275.1 Pirellula sp. | reverse complement strand
CCCGGTCGGCTCGACCAACCGGAGGCTGCACGTCGTGAGCAGTGGCTGGCTGCTTCACCGCCCGCACGAGGCGGCAAGGTGCGTGAGGGAGGAATGGGAAGTTGCGCAAGGCCACCGCAGGCATCGCGCCAGTGATGCAGGCTCCGAGTTCCGCGAATGGGAATCAATTGCGATTGCCAAGTTGCAGCCACCAAAAACGATGACGGCACTTCGCGACAGCAACTAGTCTGAAACGTCTGTTGCAGACATGTGAGCCAACTGCTCTATCGCGACTGCCGAGCGCTGCAGGCCATCGCGACGAGTGAGACGATCTGCTATTTGCTTACACCTTTGGAGTACGCCTGGGTTGGTGAGTAGTGCATTGAGCTTCCTGGCGATTCGCGGACCTCGAAACGAACGGAAGGATATCGAACTGCCAATTCCAAGCTGGGTGATCCGCTCGGCGTTATCGAATTGATCATGAGCCATCGGCATGATCAATTGCGGAATACCTGCCAGCATCGCTTGAGATGCCGTGCCTATGCCGCCGTGGTGGACAAGAGCGCTACAATGGGGCAATACGAGATCGAGGGGGGCGTAAGAAAACCGCGCGACGGATGCCGGTAGGATTCTCGGTACTTGTTCATCGAATTCCGTCAGCAGGATCCCTCGTCGGCCTAAACGCTGACATGCATGCACCGCAGCAGCAAAGAACTCGCGAGCTTGCACGTTGGCAGATCCAGGCGCGAACACAATCGGTGGCATTCCTTCGCTCAGGAACTCTGCTATCTCATCTTCCAAGGATTGATCAGAACGGAAGTTCCAGAGAGGGAAATCGGTCTGCTTCAATGGAGATGGCCAGTCGGACTGCGCTGGCGCATACCATTCAGGGAACATGCCAAGGACGCCGTCACGTGAATTCCACCAAGTGGTCAACCGCTGGATAGGGGCAAGTCCCAACTCCGCGCGCCAATGGTTCAACACCGGAAGGGCTGCAGGTTCGACGAACCACCGTTCTCCGAGTCGGACAATGCCGCTGCGCAACCATCGAGGACCAAACAAGCCTGGGAGTTTTGGCGGCTTGACGTCACTCCACAAGACGGCAGGTTGGCAATGGGCTGTGATGCACGGAAAACCAAATTTTTCAGCTGCCGTCATCGCGCCAAAACTGAGGCAATTCACGACTCCGACGAACGGCCCTTGGCGCGCATAACGAGCAAAGAGCTCAAACTGCTGCAAACGGACTAGCTCCAACATTGCAAACAGATACCCAAATGAGCGTCGCGGATGCCACAAGTCCGGATGCTGGATCGACTCGCGAAACTGCGATTCGGTCCCGAGAGGTTCAAACGGAATTTGATGCCGCTCGGCCATCTCAGCGAAATATGGATTCGTCGCCAACGTAACCTCATGCCCTCGATCCCGGAGCGCGAGGCAAAGTCCCAGGATCGGAAACACGTCTCCCGCGCTGCCAAAAGTCGAGCAGAGAATCTTCATCCGTGCACTTCGCGATCTTAGAAATGGAATTGGGGCCATCAACCTTCTTCATTCTAGGTTTTTCTCTCGAGCCCGTCCGGCTGCAGCCGGAGCTGCTCAAGTGGCAATTTTTCAACTTGTCGTGGTCCATTTCCGACTTGGTATACGCCTTTACAAGAGGTGAAGATAACGATACCCAACGCAGGCTCGACTAGCTATGCAGCCAGATAAGAAACGATTTAGCAGGAATTCCTCACATAAATGGGGGGGGAGAGCACGTTTTCGGCGGTGCCTGATCGAACAACTCGACCGAAGGGAAATGCTGGCCGTCGACGGCTGGCACAACGTCCTTCAGCCCTTGAGCGTCCTCGCGGATCCGAATCAAGATGTCTCCCCACTCGACGTTTTGGTGGTCATTAACGAAATCAATGGACGCCGTTACAGCGACACATTCGGAAATTTGCCGGATCAACCACCGGTAGGGGAGCGACCACCCTATTTCGATGTGAACTGCAACGGGAGCGTTGAACCATTGGATGTCCTAATGGTCATCAATCACCTCAACGGTGGCCCGAAACCAACCAGCTGGAACCTGGCAACCGCGAACCAGTCATCCGGGTCAGGCTTCATCTCAGCGGCTTCCTGTTCACCGCAACTCAACGAAGGGACATCGCTTCGGACCGAGCTCGTGACCGATCTAGTGATTCCAAACGAGAATTCCGCCGTTCGAGTCACCTTCAGACAACCGGTGTTCGATACGGCAAGTGTTGGACAAATGCGCGACGCATTCGAAATCTCCGTTCGCGACATTTCGGGGAACCTACTTGTTTTACCGTATCAGCCGCGATTGGAAGCGGTCGTCAACTGGTCTGAGAATTCCACCACGGTGAACGGTCCCGCAGTACAGATGCAATCGGCTCCGAACGAATGGACAAGCACCATCAATCTCGTCGGGATTGCCGCTGGCACTCGAGCTCAAGTATCTGTGCGCTTGCTCAACAATGACTCAGATACAGCATCAAATGTCGTGGTTCGTGGTGTCGAGGTGATCCCAGCAACCGGCCCTAATCCCGTTGGATCCCCATGGAGCACGGACTCGTTGTCCGCGAATGAACCGATTCGCTGGCCGATGATGCAAGAGATTACTGGAAGCGTCGCTGCTAAGTATGGCCGTACTACCTACATCAACGATCGATCGACACTTATTGCGGAGGTCGCATTCGAAAATCTAGGTTCTGCACCGATTCGATCGGCGATTGCGGTACTCGACAATCTCTCCCATTTGTCAATCCAGCCCCTTCAGCCCGATGGGTATACCGATGATGGACGGCCCTATTGGAGGATCGGTGCCTCATCGGCAGACAGGATCCTGAACTCGAATGCAACTTCGCAAACACGTGGTATTGGCTTCTCTTCGACAGCGCTGGACCGGTTTACGTTCGACTGGCGAATCTATGGTGAACTACTTCAAGGGGAGGTTGCATTCCAATCTCGTCCAGACGATGTGATTGAACGTGGCAACATATACCAGTATCAAGCGGTCGCATCGAGTTCCCTCGGTGGCTCAGTGCGATACACATTGATGTCCGGCCCAAGGTCAGTAACCTTGTCTGAGACGACAGGAGCGTTGAGCTGGGTCACTACGAGCCTAGATATGGGACGACACCAGTTTGTGATGCGAGCTACAGACGACTATGGCAATGAAGCCTTGCAATCATTCAGTGTCGACGTTCGAAGTCAGTTGGTGAATCGTCCACCCATATTCACAAGCGAACCGGAAACGGATGCCAAGATCTCCAGTCCTTTCGAAGTCCATACCTATGCTACAGGACAGGGACCTGAAGCAGCCACGCTACTCCCGTCACGGTTCGGTTTAATGCATGTCGTAACCGCCAATAGCGCCGACAACCAACTCGGCTTGCTACCGAGTGGGCCGTTCGTTCTGGGGGACACTCAAGCGATCGGCCTCGGTGAACGTCCCTCATCCGAGTTGAGCGGTCTTTTCGAAGGCCCCATGGCCCTCGAACTAGGTATCGTCCCGACTACCGAAGGCCGGTACGAACGCAACGTCCAACAGGTACTAGCCGAGGATATCAATGGGGACGGTAATCCGGATGCAGTCGCATTGGTCAACTTGCAGGCGTCTGGGAATTGGAGTGATCCCAATGATCGGGGATTCCTGGTGGTGCGATATGGGAATGGCGATGGCTCGTTTCGCGAAGGTTGGCAAGTACAGTTCCCGACCGTTGCAGGCCGCATTGGACGAGGCGCCACGTTGCATTATGAGGATGTCACGTCCGATGGACTTAAAGATTTCGTGGTCACTACCATCGCGACAAATCGGATCTTAGTCTACGCCAACACGGGTACCGGATCCTTCGATTCCAATCCGATCACAAGCCCTGCCGTCGGTAACTATGTTAGTCTCACTCAAATCGCTGACATGAATCGAGACGGCAAGCTCGATTTGGTTCTGTTTGAGAATACGCAAGTCCAAATCGGGGGCCGCCAGGCGATCAGCATTTATCACGGCGACGGTGCGGGACGATTTACCGAGGCGATGGTCATCGCGGAGGATACGAACAACGGTGGTAGACATCATTCGGCTGAACTACAACAATCATCGTCTCGAAGCGTATCTCAACAATGGCTCTGGCAGCGTTGGAAGTCGCATTGATACAACGACGAAATCGTTTTACGCGCCGAATAGTCCGAATGGCACATACTTCAGCGTCAACAGTGGATACTTTGACGACTTCGATAGCGACGGAAAGGTAGACGCACTCCTCTCCGGTCCGTTCGGTGCGACGCTGATGAGAGGTCAAGGTAATGGTCAGTTTGGTGACGGCAGTCCCAGCGGATCGGTCACGTTGCTACCTCAGACGATCGAATGGTTGGGTGTCGGGCAACAATCGGGTAAAGGGCTGGATCTCAATGGCGACGCGTACCCAGACTTCTTGTTCGGGAATGTGTCCAGCTTCAACAATCTCATGATCGGGCTTGGGCGTGGCGACGGGTCCTTTGATTTGTCCCAATACAGCACAGCTTTCGAATCGGATATCGGTACCGGCATTGTCAGAGATTCCCAAGCGACGGTTTACGCTTCCGTAGCGGATTTCAACCGAGATGGGGTTGTCGATGTGCTGCTCGGTAATACCTTACGCGGTCAGCAAGCTGGTAGTGTGGGCCTGATGCTCGGGGATCAGCCAGGCACGTTCCGAGCACCGCAAACCCTTCGCAATTTTGACTTCATTAGCAGCTTCTCCCCTACAACCTTCGGAATGCGTGAAACCGTAACAGGGGATTTCAACAATGATGGAGTCTTAGACCTTATTACCTACGGAGCGATTGGATTCGGTGGTGGATTCTATTTCGCACCTGGTAATGGCGATGGTACGTTTGGGAAGTACGAAATTGTCTTTGGTGGTGTCAGCGGATCGAACTCTCTGACCACTTTGGATATCGATCGTGACGGGAATCTGGATCTTGCATGGATCGATGGGAATCAATCGCGCCAGGCTTTCGGGCTAGGAAACGGCTCATTCCAGGCGTTGCCGAGCGTGCCCGTACCAGGAGGCGGCGGTGGTTTCCAAAATGCCCTTCAAGTTGACGATTTCAACGGAGATGACTATCCGGATCTTGTTCTTCGTTTGCAAACGGGAAACATCGACACCAACTTCTTCACTCGATTGGTGGTACTCCTCTACGATCCGGTCAATCGTCGATACAACACTCTGCCCGACGTCAATGACTTCATGACCAATTGGCCCCGTTCCGGTGGTTTCTACTTTGACGAGGCAGTGGGGATTGGGGATCTCAACGGAGACGGCAAAAAGGAGATCTTCTTCTTTAGTCGTTCTATCCCGAGCATCAACATTCCCGCCCGTTGGGTCATCCTTGAAACAACAGGTGGACCAACGACCGATGCATCGACCCTCTTTCGAAAAACGGTGATCGAGAACCCACCCTTCATTCCGCATGATCGTTCGATTTACTCGTACGTCGTGGACGACTTCGATGGAGATGGGATCAACGACATCGCGTATAGCGGCAATCATCTTCAAACAACGGTTATGTTTGGGAATGGAGACTTTACATTCCGTGACGCAACCAGTTACTACACGCATACGTTCCAACTCGACAGCGGTGACTTCAATGGAGATGGTGTCACCGATTTGGTAGCGATGTGGGGATGGGGATTCCTTTCCTACAGCGTTCGGCCCTATCAAAGTATTCTCGTTGGCCGAGGGGATGGTACCTTCTCCGAGATGAACGGATTCACCGCCGTAGATAACATTAACTTGGCTGCGATCGGTGACTTCAATGGCGATGGACGCGACGATTTAGCCGGCACGCCGGACCAAACCCAAGGCGTTGCCTTCTTGAGTCGGCCCATGGGTGTCTCCGATGTGGCTTCAGGGGACCTGAATGGGGATGGGACAACGGACGTTGTTTCGA
>JALOQW010000440.1 GCA_025459275.1 Pirellula sp. | reverse complement strand
GGCATTGCCCCGAAGCGCCGCTAGCGCGTGCGGCTCAGTGCGTTGGTTCACGTCTTATGCGTGATGAATGCCTCGAGAACGCGTTGTCGGCGAACTTTTCTCACGAGGACTTTGACCTCTCCGACGCTTAATGTATCGCCACCCACGGGGGGGTGCCCGAGGCGTTCCTCGACCCAATGATGGAGATTTTGCGATAGGTCTTCGCTCGGAAACGTTAAGCCAGTAATCGAATGCAGACGCTGGAGGGATGCACCACCACCGGAGAGCCAACCGTCCCCAGATCGCAGAATATGGATCGGGAGCAGATCGTATTCATCTTGGATGTCACCCAAGAGTTCCTCCATGATGTCCTCGAGCGTAATCATGCCGGTAATAGCATTCGATGCATTCACTACCAATGCAATGTGAGTATGCTCCCGCAGTAGTTTTTCCAGCGCGGCGGAGATAACAAGCGATTCGTTGAGGCGCGGAATCTCGCGAAGAATGCCTTTGAGGGATGCTTGCTGGGGGCTGAATCGCATCACCGTCACGATATCTTTGAAGGTGACATAACCTACGATCCCCTGAGGATCCCCGCGTTGAACGGTCACAGGAAATCGCGTGTGCATATCCATGTGTGCGGCAATTAATGCCTCTCCGAGTGATTCATGGAGCACGAGCATGTGGATCTGGTTGGCGGGTAGGATGATCTCTTGAAGTTGCCGACTGGCCAATCGTGCCGCGCCTAAGATGATGTTCTCTTCCCGCGAGCCGATCAGCCGGGAAGTGCGAGCCAGGCTGACGATGGCACGAAGTTCCTGCAACTCGACCGCTTCGTTCCGATTCTCGTGATGAACTTTGGGACTCCACAATCGCTCGATATTGTCCATGAAGAACGTCGCCGAGGATTCCAGCAACCATACGATCGGCCACGTTGCAATGGCAAACCATCGCATCCAGGGAGAGAGTGTCAAACAGACCCATTCTTTATTTCGAAGCGCGAAGAGTTTGGGGACCAATTCACCGATCACGATGGTGATGATGGTAAGTGGCACCACCCAAATGGCGATTGCCAGTGCATCAGCCGTCCATTCACTGAGTCCGAGATCCTGAAGGATTGGGGCAATATCTTCCGATGCACTCGCACCACCCGTCGCGCCAGCCGTCAGTCCCACAATGGTGATTCCAAGCTGGACCACCGCCAAGCTCTTTTCGATTCCGTCCTTCATACTCATCGCAGCGGCGGCACCACGCCGGCCTTGGCTCGACAAGACCTGCAAACGCGACATGGAGACCGAAGCTAACGCAATCTCGTAGGATGCGAACATGCCATTGATGATCACCATCAGCGCGACCACAAGAACTTCGGTAATAGACAAAAGCTCAAGTCCTCTTTAGTGGTGAATTCCCCATGCAAATGGATCATCTGGGTCGATGATGACGCGACAATCTGCATTGACAAAGGCTTTGGACGAAATCGTCGGAGCGATATGTCCTTGGGATCGATCCAACCATTCGTAACTCGCTTCGAAAACGCTTCCGATGATGCTTTCTTGTCGCCAAGTGGTTGCCGGTTCCAGCTTACCATCTGCGGCCAGGCATGCCAGCTTGGCGCTCGTGCCCGTCCCGCAAGGAGATCGATCGTAAGCTCCTCCTGGGCACAATACAAACGATCTGGAGTCGTTCATGGGATCGATCGGCGGCCCAAACAACTCGACATGGTCCACTTGCGGAAACTGAAGGCGAATCTGCTTGAGGATGCGGTCGCTCAGACTAAGCAGATCTTTGGCAGGTCGATCCAGCCAGCTGGGATCGGGGCATTGCACAAGACAAAACCAGTTTCCGCCATAGGCGACATCGGCCATCAATGTTGGCAGGTTCTCCAAGTCAAGACGGATCTGCGAAGCTGCGCGGTAGCTGGCAACGTTCTCGATGGATACTCGTCGATCGGAATGAAGCTCAACCCCGACGGTTCCAACGCACGTATCGAGTTGGATCTTTCCTGGGACGATTTGCCCGAGATAACGAAGGGTTTCCATCACGCCGATGGTCCCGTGACCGCACATGCCGAGATAACCGACATTATTGAAAAAGATGACGCCTTGCAGGCAGCCGTGGGTATGGGTAGGCACAAGGAGAGCGCCGACCATGACCTCGGAGCCGCGCGGCTCATTGACCAACGCTCGGCGGTATCCATCGAAGTGCTCTCGCAAGCAATCAAGCTTTTCGCCAACGGTGCTCAAAGGCCGACCCGATATGGGATCGCATGATAAATCCGGTCCACCCTCCACAATGGTTCGTGTCGGCTCCCCACCGGTGTGGGAATCAATTACCCGAAAATCCAAATGGTTCATGAAATTCACACAACAACTATCCGTTCGCCGACGAACCCATGGCGCGCACTCATCGCGACGCCATGCACTCGCAGTATGGTAGCGACAAAACTCAAAATTCAAACCACCGTCAGCTCGCGTGCTTTAGGAGGCGATGGCGCTACTTCATCTCCGGATCGCGTCCTGCAGACGTCTCCCAGGTCACTGAAATGATGCTTACTTCGCAAGCGATCGATAGATGAGACTCATCGTAGCCAACGACGCCAGACGGTGGATCCGGCGCACCCTCCACGGCCTAGGCGGCCATGGCTACGATGAGCTACGGGGATTAACCACCTTCTTGCGAAGCGAGGCTAGGTGGACTTTCGAAGTGTGAAGACGAAGGCCGGGTTGCGGAACGCCTCAGGCCAAATCGACCGAGCCAACGCGTCAGATAAATCTGAAGGTCGTCGAGCAACGAATAGACCACCGGCGTGGCGACGAGACTCAAGACCAACGAGAGTGCCTGACCACCGATGATGACCTTGGCCATACTGGCTCGGGCACTCGCTCCTGGACCTTGGCCGAGGGCAATCGGGAACATAGCCGCAATCAACATGACCGTCGTCATCAAAATGGGGCGGAGTCGCGTTGCGTTTGCGTTCAAGATAGCTTGTTCACGATCCATGCCGGACCGACGTAGCTCATTCGTTTTGTCGACCTGGAGAATCCCGTTCTTCTTCACGATGCCAATCAACATGAACAGCCCGAACATCGCATACAGATCAAGCGGCGTCTTGAATAGCAACAGGGAAAGCAAGCCAAACGGAATCGTTACCGGTAATCCAGCCAAAATGCTGATCGGATGGATCCAGCTTTCGAATTGCGCGGCGAGAATCAAGTACATAAACGTAATGCTCAAGCCCAGCGCGACCATGAAGTAATAAGCCGTCTCCTCCAGCATGTCGGCTTGACCGCCGAACACGATGCCATAGTCCGGTGGCAGATTCATCTCGTCGATGCAACGATTGGCATATTGCACCGCATCATTCAACGAGACTCCGTCCGGATGAGCCATCAGCGTTACCGTCCGTTGTCGATTCAGCCGATCGATCTGACTGGGTCCTTGCTCCTCCTGAAGCTGTCCCAGGCTCCCCAACTCCACAGGTCCAACCACAGGCGAAGGGATCGTCAGCGACAAAAGATCCTTCGAGTCCGATCGAAACTTCTTGTCGGCCCTTAACCAGACATCGTACTGCTCGATACCATCCTTAAAGGTGGATACGATCTGGCCACCGACGAGAACGTTGAGTGTGTTGGCAATGGTCTGAATTGGAATGCCAAGATCCATAGCTCTCTCGCGATCAATGGAGACCTGCAGCTCAGGCTTCCGCATCGACAACGTGGAATCGATATCGACCAAGCCCGGGAGCCGCGACAACTTCTCACGCAGCGTATCGGCGTAAGCAGCGAGTTGACCGACATCGGGACCTTGCAGGCTGATTTGAAAAATCCGACTGTCTCCGTTCGGCCCACCTCCCAGCGCCGACACATCCGACACCGCAGTCCGTAGATCCGGGTACTCGGTCAAGATGTCACGAACTCGATGCATCAGATCAAACTGACTGAACCGTCGCTCCCCCAACTCAACCAATCGCCTTGTCCTTTGGCACTACCCGTCTGGCCAATGGAAGTAAAGCGATGCACAACCCCCGGGAGTGCCGCTAGACGAGATTCAATTTCGCGAACCACCTCGTCCGTTCGTTCCAGAGTGTATCCTTCCGGCGTGATGAAGCTGACCTGGAGCTCGCTTTGATCGTCGCGAGGAATCATGTTGACCCCAAGATTCATCGCTATGGGGACCGTCGAAAGAACGACAAGCAAGCTCAACACCACAGTGGTCCAGCGGTGTCGCATCGACCAGCGAAGGATAACTCCATACGAGTACTCAATCACCCGATAGAGCCATCCCG
>JALOQW010000439.1 GCA_025459275.1 Pirellula sp. | reverse complement strand
GCGTTGCCGTTCGCCCCCTGAAAGGGATTGGCCTCGTTCGCCAACGATGGAATCGTATCCGTCTGCGAGTTTGAGTATGAAGTCATGAGCTTTGGCCGCCCGCGCCGCAGCGATGATTTGTTCTCGAGAGGCATTCGGTTTCCCATAGGCGATGTTTTCAGCGATCGATCCGAAAAACAAGAAAGGCTCTTGAAGAACGATCCCGATGTTGCCTCGATAATCGGAGATCGGAAAACTTCGGATGTCGGTCCCATCCACGAGGATAGCGCCTGTGGCCACGTCATAGAATCGACATACCAGATTCACGAGCGTGCTCTTTCCCGCCCCGCTCGGACCAACCAGCCCGATCATTTCCCCCGGTTCGATGGTCAAGTTCACATCGTGAATCACTTGACGTGCCCCGTAGCGAAATGTGATGTTGCGAATTTCGATCTTGCCTTGCACACGCCCAGGGGAGACGGGCTCGCGAGCTTCTGCAACGCTCGGAACTCGATCAAGAATCTCAAAGATGCGGTGGGTTGCTGCAGCGGTGCGCTGCGCGTTTGCCAAAAGGCGACTCATGTCATCTAGTCGCAAATACAATCGGGACACCCACATGATGAAAACCGATAACTCACCGACGGTGATTCCACGACGATAGATTTGGTACGCACCGAAGCCATAGATGATGAGCAAACCGATATCGGTTAAGAAGGTGATGATCGGAGCAAAGGCTGCCCATAAGCGATTGACGCGGTCATTGGCTTGCAACACTTGGTCATTGCGCTGCCGAAATCGGTCGATCTCCCGGTTTTCTTGCGCAAAGGCTTTCACGACGCGAATGCCCGGGATCGTGTCGGCGAGTACGTTGACCATCTCGGCCCATGCGGAGCTCCCACGTGCGAACCCGGCCCGCATGCGGGCTTGGACTCGTGCGACGATCCACGCAATGAACGGGAAGGGGAGGAGCCCGACGAGCGCCATCATTGGATCAAGCCAAACAAGCAGGATCGCTGTGATGACGATCATGATGACATCGGTCGCGAAGTCGACGGCATGGATCGACAGAAAATCGCAAATGCGTTGCGTATCGCTGCTAACCCGTGAGATCAAATCTCCGGTTCGCTTCCCTCCGAAGAACTCAAGCGACAACTTTTGGAGATGGTCATACGTCGCGTTTCGCAGGTCAGCGCTAATGCATTCGGATACGGTGGCAAGAAAATAGCCCTTTGCCCAGCTCAATGCCCAGCTCAAAAGCGCTGCAAGTAACATGCCTCCCAAGAGCCAGGGGACCAGACCGAAGTTGGCTTCGCTTCCGTTCTGGTACGGGATCAAGACATCGTCCATGAGCGGCTTGGTCAACAAGGGTGGAATCATCGCAGCCGACGTGCTCAAGATCGTCAGAATGAAGCCAAATGCGATCATCCCGGCGCGCGGCTTTGCAAAGCGGACGAGCCTCAGTAATGATTGCCGCGTATCTGGTACGGGGGTCGGTGCGCAGTTAGCGCACAGCGATTGGCCTTCTTGCATCGGGCCACCGCACGACGGGCAGATCGATCCAGCCGTGTCGACCGCGCCAGCTCGTAAACGCTTGAATGCTGAGACGATGGAAGCAGCACCGTTGGCTTTGGAGCCCGTGTAGCGCCACGACCTTAGCAACGCATCGGGCCCCGCTAACTCCAAGAGTCCGATTCCCCCGCGATCGATCTTGCGCAATTCCACTCCCGGTTTGAGATCCCAGCGTGACCATTGCGGTGGCGTTGAGGGGGCCTCGACGACCTGGGTCGCAATGACTCCCTCGTTGGTCAAAACAACGAGTCCTTGTCCGAATCGGAGTTGATGCGTCAGATTCGGGTCAAACCAGGCAACGAGCTCTTCTCCAGACCTGAGAAGGCCTTCGCCTCCCTGAGACCAAAAGGGTTGCCAGTTCGGAGGCAAGGAAGGTTTCAATAGGGCCGTAGTACCCGACGATCCGTCGGTCACGCTACTTTCCTTGCCTCGAGGATGTGCTTCCAGGTTCGCCGGAAGATCGAGTCTCCGAGGCCAAACGGGCACGTCTCGCCGAGATAAACGATTCGACGCAAACGAGCACAAAGGTGATGCAAATCAAGGTCATCGCCCAAACCATCGAGGTGGGCAACAGATCTACTTCCTCACCCCGCATGATCTCCAATGCTTTGGGAATGCCACGGCCGAGTGCAGCGAGTCCGCCGAGTAGCCCAAGAGCTGCCGCGGCATGCATCGCGTGTTTGCGAGCCCCCTCTCGAGTCTCAGCCACGATTCCGAGAATGAGCAACGGAATCCCGACGAACATGGGGATGTAGGCGGTAATACTCTTGGGTAGGCCTCCGGTCAAAATCATGGTCAAGACAGGCAACCCGCACAACAATAACCCGAAAACCATCGTGATCTTGGGCATTGAAACACTCCCCCCAAAAAAGCTGGTACGAACCTTCGGCAGGATTCAAGCCAAACAATTGACGCTCGAAATTCGCTGACGTAAAGTGAATAGTAAGCAAGGTGAGGGGAGTTTGCGAGGCCTCTCCTCTTGCATGTTCACTCCTCCCAAACCTTACCGCGTGAGTCGTCTTGCCGACGAGGTGGTATATGCCCGATTATGGATTCCTGGTACCCACCGGCGGTGGCGAAGATATTCCTCTCAAAAAGGAACGCATCCTCATTGGACGCCGCGAGAATTGCGACATCGTACTCCGGTTTTCCAATGTCTCGGGTCAGCATTGTCGCCTCACGTTGGAACAAGGGTATTGGTTCATTAAGGATTTGGACAGCCGCAATGGAACCAAGGTCAACGGATACAGGGTCACTCGCAAGCGATGCGATCCGGGCGTGATCATCTCAGTGGCCAAGCACCAGTACGAAATCCGCTATAACCCAGAGTCGTTAGGGGCTATGGGACCACCTCCGGGTGATGATGACCAGATTGAACTTTCGTTGAGGTCTTCGTTGATGGAGCGTGCGGGCTTGGACCGCCGCGCGAAAGAGGACCGCGGTTCCAACAAAGACGATTGACGAAAGTGGAAACACAAAAGCGGATGTGCAGGTCGAGTTCTCTGCTGATCCGTTTTGCTGCGCGGACAACTCATAATCCTGTCGGGATTTTCGCAAACGAGTTGGACTTGGGCTAAGATAGCCTCGTTCATAGCAATCCTGTTATGCAGCTTTGTTGCTTTCATTTTTCGTTTGCGATTGTCCCCCAATGTCCGACAAGAAGTTTCTTCGATCTCTGCGTGCGCGTATCCGAAACTCACTAAGGCGAATCAGTCTGCTCCGACTCAAGCGGGAGTTCGCAAAGTGGATCGAGCCACCAAAAAAAGAGAAGTCGTACGCGATTCGCCCATTCCATCGAACACAAGCATCGATATGGTCCCGATGGAGTCGACCGCAGCATGAGAGGCTCGAAGAGCGGATGCTGTTGGCGTCGGACCTGGTCTACCCGACGGGTGCGAGCGATCTGACGTTGTTGTTCGACGCTTCGTCGGCTCAGTATCGACTTGCTCAGTCTGCAGACACGGAAGTGATTGTGTCGTCGTTGTCTGCTTCATCGATCGGCACCGATGGAATCCGGATCATTGGAACATCCAGCGGAGATGTTCTCCGCTTGGATATGACTTCACTGTCCGAAGTCACTGCGCCAATCAAGCTGACGATGATCGGCGGTGGCATCGACACGCTATCGGTTTCGAGTGACTCCGATTTCGAGTTTTCCGATTCCACGCTCTTCGTCGATCGTACGGAGTTTCGACCCGCAGGTTTTGAACAATGGACCTTGATCGGAGAAGCCAGCGACAACTCGTTCCAGTTTGGTGCTCTAACCTCGATCAATGTCACCATTCAAGGTGGCGACGGCGATGACACTCTTCTGGGTAACAATGGGGACAATATCTGGAGCTTGACCGCCTCAGGCACCGGCTCGACATCGAGGGTCGCATTCAGCGAGATGGAAAACTTGGTGGGGGGCTCTGGCGGCGACACCTATCGATTCCAAGACGGAGCGTCCGGACTCTATCGAATTGATGAAACCAATGGTGGCGCAGATACCGTGCATTTCGGCTCTCGAACATCGGGCGTCACGTTCGATGCTTCGTCGACGGAGGAGCAGGATGTCA
>JALOQW010000086.1 GCA_025459275.1 Pirellula sp. | reverse complement strand
AAGTACTTCTCGCGCACACTGATCAACGGGTTGAGAAAATCCCACGGCGGGTAAAATCGATCGGTCAGCCAATAGATCATCGCTGCCTCACACACGTACTTGGCGAACATTAAGCCAAAACCGCTTGCGATGAACTCGATTCTGCCTACGGGCTCACTGAGACCAAAGAAAAGTCGGAGCAAATACGATCGATCGAATAATCTTTGTCGAATCGATGCACTTCTGTGGGAATTCATCGCGTTTCTGGACCTCAGGAGTAATGCCCTTGCATGCTATATTGGTTGCGAAAGAACACGTTTCCAGGAATGCACGGGCGAAGCAAACGTAAGCGATTCCTTTGCCGACCGCAATCTATTGCCTCACCACCCACGATACATACCAGCAATGCGATCGGTTTCCATGCCGCAATGATAAGCGGCAATGCATCGTCGATTGATCCAGAATGTCTTCCACACTCCTCGAGCCTGCCAGCGCCTGGCTGAGGTTTGGACCTCCAGGTGACTCAGAGCGATCTTCCCCTTGCTGCGCAAACGTAGCATCAGTTCGTAGTCTTCCACCATCACATGGTCGTTTCGAAAACCTCCTAGCTCAATGAATGTTTGAGCCCGCAGAAAAAGAGCCTGGTCGCCATACGGCATTGCGCATCGTAAGCCATAATCGATCCCAGCGTTCGATAAGCGTTTCATCGGGGCGAATGTCGACGAGGACTTCGGCCAATCCTGCGACGAGCGCTGCCGCCATATTTCGCGCCGCGGGGGAATCGATGAAGTTGATGGCGTAGGCGGTTTGGTATTCCCGGCCCCGGTCAAATCGATCATAAACGCGTGAACAGACGTACTTGTCGGCATTAGACAGCTTTCGCCCCTATCGTCTGGTAGCGCGCTGACCTGAAGTCCATTGGTGTCCCTCAAACTGAATGAGAACGGTGATGAAGTACAGAACGAATCCTCTACGCAGAACTGTATTGCTATGGATTTGCATCAGCCAAGCAATTCTTGGTATGACCAACGGCACGCAAGTGTTCGGCCAGGACTCGGCTCGCGATGTCGAATCGTGGTACGGTATCTTGGACGCGGGAAGTCGCCACTTTCGCTTCTTGATTGAGCTTGAGCCCAAGGATGGTAACTGGACGGGCAAGCTCAATAGCTTGGATGAAGGAGGTCAAACATTCCAGCTTGATGGCGTCATTCGAGACGAAAGCGTTTTCGAATTTAAGATCCGCGTCTCCGCTGCTCATTTCACTGGCATGCTCGATGACGGAAAGACGGTTGTAGAAGGACGTTGGAAACAAAGATCAGCCGACCTTCCCTTGAAACTGGAGAAGGTGGATCAGGCCCCAGCCGAGCCATTGCGCGCGACCTGGAGAGGAAAAGTCAGTGCGTTGCTCCAAAAGCTGGAATTGCAGTTTCGCGAGCTTGAGGATGGGAGCGTCTACTTCGACAGCGTGACACAGAAGGTGGGCGGATTCGTATCGACCAAGTCGATCGACTCCGACACGGTCACGTTCGCGGTTCCTGGGGTCCAAGGGACCTTCGAAGGAAAGCTCGACGATACGGGGGAAAAGATGGTTGGCAAGTGGAAGCAAGGGGCTGTATCGCTGGATCTCGTCCTCGAGCGACTCGAGCAACCGACGGCTGATGCTGCACCCAATCGGCCTCAGATGCCCAAAGCCCCTTTTCCTTATACAGTCACGGAGATCAAATTCGAGAACAAGCAAGACGGTGTGATGTTGGCGGGCTCGCTGACTGTTCCCAAAGGTGGTACCGATAAACTTCCAGCTGTAATCTTGGTCAGCGGGTCGGGTCCGCAAGACCGGGACGAAACACTCATGGGCCACAAACCGTTTTGGGTCCTTGCGGACTACTTTTCGCGCCATGGTATTGCTGTTTTGCGATATGACGATCGAGGTGTCGGGGAATCGACAGGCTCCTTCGAGACGGCGACCTCATTCGAATTTGCGTCCGACGCCAAAGCCGCTCTCGAATTTCTCAGTCAGCATCCTCGTATCGACACGAAAAAGCTCGGGGTCTGCGGCCATAGCGAAGGAGGCTACATCGCAGCCATGATCGCAGCCGAAAGGCCTGATCTAGCGTTCATTATCATGATGGCAGGCCCCGGCGTGCCAGGAGAATTTGTCCTGACTAGTCAGATGCGACTCATCCTTGAGGCAGGCGGTCTCGAGAAGGAGCAGGTCGAGAATCAGTGCAATTCACAACGCGCTTTGATCGACTTGGCTTTAAAAAAGCCCAAGCTCTCGGAAGATGAGTTTATCGCGCAAGCGAAAGATGTGATCGCAAAGTTCCAATCTGGCGGTGAGACGACGGAAGAAACTCTGGACGCAGGTGCAAGAGTTGCGGCGAGCCAGCTGAGATCCCCATGGTTCGAGACGTTCCTCGTACATGATCCCGCAAAGGATCTTCAACGAGTCTCGTGCCCCGTCTTGGCTCTTATCGGCTCGAAGGACCTGCAGGTAGACCCGAAACTGAACTTGCCTGCGATAGAGCAAGCCCTTCGCAAGTCACCCTCAAAGGATTTCGTGGTCCTGGAACTCCCCAACCTCAATCACTTGTTCCAGAATTGCGAGACAGGATTGATGCAGGAATACGCGGAAATCGAAGAAACCATCGACGCTGGGGCACTTGCTCGAATGAAAGATTGGATTCTCAAACAGACTCGATAGTCCCACGATTCTCCCGCAGGAAATTATTTGGAAACCGCTATTGCCATTGTATCAGTCAATGATACAATTGGGGCATGATCACCATTTCCTTGAGCAGTTCGATTCCGTTGCAGGACCAGTTGGTGGCGGAGCTTAGGCGGCTGATAGCGACTGGAAAGTTATCGGTTGGGGACGATCTTCCACCGGTTCGTCAATTGGCAAATGATCTCGGCATCAACTTGAATACAGTCGCGAGAGCGTATCGCGAACTGACGGATGCGGGTTTGCTGACGTCGGTGCGAGGCCGAGGAACAGTAGTCATCGATACGACCGAGAGACCGCGTGGCAAGCCAAACGAAGAACGAAAACGGGTTGAGCAGATCTTGGGTGCGGCCTTGACCGATGCCAAGATCGCAGGGTTCAGTGAGTCCGAGGCCCGGGCCATGATCGAGCGGCAGATCGAACGTATCTGGAAGTCTTAGCAAGTCTGTTGAAGTGGTTTTTTCGTGCGGGAGGGAAAGTCATGTCAGATCCCATCGGTGTCTTTGGACGTTTCGTCATGCTGTGCTTTGTGCCCATGATGCTCGCGGCACCACTGCTGTGGGCAATTCTTACCCCGAATCGAGTTGGGAGCGATTCTCAGCGAATGGTGGTCCGAACACGCATGTCGGCGCTCGTCATCTTTACGCTCCTTGCGTTCGCGGCATGGGGTGGACTATTGTTGATGACACTGCAGTTGCCAACTAGTAACCCGCTAACGCAGGCGCATCGGCATATGTGGGTCGCATTCTTTCCACTTTGGTTCGGATTGGCGATGCCCGTGATCCGCGCCAAGAGTTGCGATTGGCAACCGTCGGCCTCTCAGACCTCGGGAATCCCTCAATACTCAACGACAGGGGACGCGTTTCCAGGACCAGTCGTTCGCACGGCGTCACTGACCAATAGAACGCACGACACGCCGCTCCAAACTTGGGAGTGGACGCTAGGTATTGGGCTGTCACTAGCATGCATTGTTTGCATCGCGATGCGAGGATTGTATCCATTTGCAAAGCTCGAAGCCCTCGAGCCTGGTCAGGTTTCCTTTTTTCAGTGGGCTCTGGCTCTCTCGATTTACACCATTTGCGTCGGAAGCCAGTGGTTCTTCGTACCGTACTCACTCAAGTTATCCCACCTCGAACCTGAACCCTTGGATTCGACCGGTTCGAGGGAACTCCAGGAAATGTATCGCCAGCATCGAAGACAGAAGATCCGACTGCTGTTCTGGATGACAGCCGTCTTGGTCCCAGTCTTCCTGGGTGCCATGGTGGCCTGGATGGTCTGGTGGCCTGAGTATTTTCAATGGGTCGGCATCGTGGGAGCCATCGGAGGCAGTCTTCTTGGAATTGCCGGTGGCATCATGGGAATGCTCATGAGTGCCCAACGGATGCGTATCGCTGAATTCAAATCGCAGTTGGATGCTACGGCTGGAACAGCATTGGAGCAAACGAGTTGAGATACTCTTGCCACACGACCCAAGTGTGCCCCCCTTCACCCTCCTCGTAAATCACTGGGAAGCCATGTTTCTTGAACATCTCGACCGTAGCGCGGGATGTTTCGACGAGGAAATCATCCTTGCCGGTAGCAAACCAAAAGAGCTTCAACCCTTCCTTGAGCGCTGCATCATCGAGAACCTTCTGATGCTGCTCTTCAAACGAGGGGCCTTGTTGTGGTGGAGCGTTCGGGTTAGGGACGATGCCAAAGACGCCTGAACTGAACACCCCCAAGTATGCGAATTTCTCAAGTCCGGGAATTCCAACGTTGAGCGTCTGTGCACCACCCATCGAAAGGCCAGCCATAGCACGATTGGCACGATCGGTTTTTACTCGATAGCGGCTTTCGACGGTCGGCATCAGGTCTTCGGTAAAGTCCCTCGCGAAATCGTCGGGACCAGTCCCACCAAATCGAAAGGCTCCAGCATGCCCCGCGGGCATGGCGACAATCATCGGCTTGGCTTTACCCGTTGCGATCAAGTTGTCGAGGATGAACGAAGCTCGTCCTATAGTTGTCCATGAGTCATCGCTATCACCAGCTCCGTGAAGCAGGTATAGCACCGGGAATGTCCCTTCACCTCGCTCGTATCCTGGAGGCGTGTAGACGTGCATGCGCCGAAAGCGATTGAGAGACTTCGAAAAGTAGGTGACTTCGGACACCGCGCCATGGGGAACATCCTTTGTATCCATCCAATCTTTGCCAGGAACTGCAACCATACTCCAAACGTTGGATACAGATTCACTAGTGGAGGGATTGCGCGGATCGATCACCGCGACTCCGCCGACATTGAAATGGTATCGATAGTATCCAGGAGCCAGATCCATCGATACCGACCAGATCCCTTCGTCACCCTTGGTGAGATCGATCCCTTGTCCGATGCCGGGAATATCGGAACCCGCCAACTTCACTTGCTCGACATTCGGGGCCAAGATCCGAAATGTCACTTTACCCCCATCCACTTCTGGCGATCGGACCTGAGGGCCACGCTGGAACTGGGCGATGGCCAAGTTGCTTGACAGAGAAAAGAGAGCCAACCACGCCACCAACCCAAATCGAATCGTCGCCATCATTTTTTTAAGTCCATCGTCGAGAAGAAGAGAGAAGATCGGGCGCGATCCCAATATAGCGAAACGCGCGCGTGGCATCGCGCAACAACGTGTAACAAGTCGCGATGGACCGGAAAAAAAACGGATGCTACACCAGTATCTCTGGGAGAATCCCTGTGCTATCTCCAAACTGCGACGCATTCATCCCCATGGCTCGGAGCATGGTCAGGTAGAGATTGCACAACGGGACCATTCCTTCGAAGGCGACGTGTTGTCCAGCCTTCAACGCACCGCCACCCTTGCCGCCGAGCAGGATCGGCAGGTTATCCGGGTCGTGGCGATTGCCATCCGACATGCTCGAGCCAAACACGATCATGCAACGGTCGAGTAGGGTCCCATCCCCTTCCGAAATGGACTTCAAACGGCTAAGGAATCGAGCGAATTGCTCAACATGCCATCGATTGATTCGCTGGTACTGATCAATCTTCTCTTCTTTGTTTTCGTGATGCGACAATTCATGATGGCTGCCACTGACCCCGTCCAAGAAGGAAAAGTTTCGCCCAGAGACGTCGTTCGCGAACATCAAGGAACAGACTCGCGTGGCATCGGACTGAAACGCCAAGACCATCAGGTCGAGCATCACTGCGATATGATCTCGGAAGTCGCGCGGTACACCTGCTGGCACCTTCTCCATCGCTAGGTGTTCATCCCCCGGCGCAGGCTCTCGTTCGGGATGCCGGACCGCGTGCTCGATGCGTTGTTCCACGCTGCGAACCGAATCGAGGAATTCATCCATCTTGAATTGATCATCTCTCCCTAACCGCATTCGCAAGCTCTTTGCATCCTCCAACACATAATCGAGCAAGTTTCGATACGATTCGGCTTGTTCGCTCGAAGCGCTCCAGCCTTTTCCAAATAGCCGTTCATATACGAGTCGCGGGTTGATCTCTTTCGCGACCGGCCGCTCCGCAGATTGCCAAGAAATATGGGAACCGTATAAGCGTGTATAGCCGACATTGCTGTCGATGCCGCTGATGACCGGCTCCGTCCCCAACTCAAGAGAGGGAAGAGGCGTTTCCCCTCGAAGGGATTGGGCGATCCACTGATCGATAGAAATTCCACCGCTGCTGATGTCCTTGCCGGTGGTCTTCGTGACTGGCATGCCGGTCAAGAAGTTTGCGGTCTTGGCGTAATGTCCGTCCCCTCCATGGCTGTGTTTCTTGTCGAGACCTGAGAGAACGATCACATCGTCCTTGACGTCCGCAAGAGGCGTCAAGGAAGGGCTCAGAGCATAGTCCGAACCGGTCGCTGTTGGTACCCAGTCTTTCTCCCAAACGCCGTTCGGAAAATAGATAAAGGCGGTGCGAAGAGGAGAGGAAGCGGGAGCGTTCCCCCAGGCTTCTCGATGACTGTGCAACCAGGGAATGGCCAGAGCCACACCCGTACCTCGCAGCAGGGCTCTTCGGTTGAACGGGTTTCCCAGCGTTGGCTTCATGGTGAACTCCTGGCAGGGTTGTAGTATCGATGTTGAAACGGATACGAGAAGATAATCTCTTCAAGAATGGCGTCGGCTCCTGCGCCTTCTTTCATGCGATCGAGTGACCGGTCGATGACACACTGATCGAATTTATTGAGATCGCGACCTAGCGCGTACCCCACGAGTTTGCGTACAAAGTGTTTCTGAAACTCCTCATGGCGACGCATCAAGGTTTCCTTCAACTCGTCAGGGCCATCGAAAGCTTCCCCCGAGGGAAGAACCCCCTTTGCATCGATCGGGTTTCCATCGTCATCCATCCTGAATCGACCGAGAGCATCGAAATTCTCTAACGCGAATCCAAGAGGGTCCATCCGCTGGTGACATGATGCACAATCAGGCTGAGTGCGATGCAATTCCAAACGCTCGCGAAGCGTTTTTGCCGACGCTGTCTCCTTGGACTCATCCAAGGTCGGAACGTTCGGCGGAGGTGGGGGAACTTTGTCTCCCAAAACATCTTCGAGGATCCAGCGACCTCGCAATACCGGACTTGTTCGCCGCGGGAAAGAGGACTTCATCAGAACACTTGCCATGGTCAGAACACCTCCCCGCCTGGAGTCGCCGACAGGGAGTTTCTGCCAGCCGACTACGTCGGCGTTGTTGAGTTCGTAGTGCTTCGCCAAGCGTGCGTTGACCCAGACGGTTTCAGATGAAAGCAGTTCGGTCGGTGGACGCCCTTCGCGAAACACCGAGGCGATCGTGAGGATCGTCTCCTCGATCGAATCCTCCATCAGGTGGATCGAGAATTCCGGGAAAATCGATGGATCCAGTTGAATGGACCGCCAATCGCGAAGCGATAGCCACTGGAGTCCGAAATTCTCTCCAAGGGCTCGAGAGCGACGATCGCCGAGCATCCGCTGTATTTGCTGGCGGATGATCGATTCGTCAAACAGTTCTCCGCGATCCGCCAACTCGAGAAGTTCTTCGTCGGGTACGGAGGACCACAGCAAAAGAGCAATCCGTGTTGCGAATTGGTGTTGATCCAAGCGTTGAACCCCTGCCGTCTGCGGTTCAGGTTCGACCAGGAACAGAAAGTTCGGAGAAACGAGGATCGCTTGCAACGGTGCCCGGAGCGATTGCAACCAATCCTTTCCAGCGTTCACAACCTCGCGTTGGTGGAGTTGCATCAATCGCTCTAACTCCTCGGGGAGCACGGGCCGTCGCCACGCTCGACGAGCGAATGCTGCGATGGTACGACGAGCCGCTTCGAGTTCCGCAGTTTTTGGCTCAGTGTTTTGTTCCTCCTGTACGGGGAAAAAGGTGAGCGCGGCTTGCCTGTCTTGGAGTACCAGGTTCAATGACTCCGGCGTCAGTGCCGGAGCAGAGTCATACACCCTTGCGATCGCGGATGTTGCTGCACGAAGGTAGGCTTCGAGATGGATGGGGGATGTGAACAATGCATCACCGACCGTGTCAAACCCTAGACCACCTGCTCCATCCGAGGGAGGCAGTTCCAAGTCGTCTGCTTCAAAGCCAGTAAGGTCACGGATGGCGCGCGCGTACTCGTATCGCGTTAATCGGCGACTCATCACATGCCCGCGATACCAACTCTGCGTTTCATCAGAAGCGAGTTGGTGACATAAATCCTGGTTAGGGCGACTATCTACCCAGCGGTGGAAGGCCCCTTTTTCTGGATCGGTCAGGCCTGGGCTGCCTTGAGGAGGCATCTCGTTCAGGCGGACTCGCCGAGCCACGCGCTCCCAGGTATCCATGGCGGCAACGGCGGTGGTGCCATCGGGAAATTTCGAAAGATCGAACTCCCCGTCGGGCGATTCGCCTTGATGGCACTCGAGGCATTTAGCGCGGATGATCGGAAGAATCTTTTCTTCATAGCGCTTCCCCCATTGCTCCCAGGCAGCCTGCTCCTCATCACCGACAGCAACCATCCCTCCGGAAAGAGTGCCGACGAAGACGACGCAGCAAAGCAATCGACAAGTGAATACTTTTGCCATAAATGGAACGGTTAGAGCGAAGGGTGGGGAAAGGAGGCGGGGATCAAGCGGTGGGTGACGAAGGGATCGTCGGTTCTAATTATAGCCAGTTATGGAAGCGCCAGCCCCATCAGCACGAGATGCTTTTGATAATGGACCGGTGGTGAGATGGCATGTTGAAGCAACTGCCCATCACCTCCAGAAAGTATCACAGGGACCGAGGTTCCCTTACGATAGCGATCGATCAAGAAGCGAACGCCTCCCACGACCGAAGCATGGACACCCGCTGCGATCGCTTGTTCCGTGTTCTTTCCTGGCAGTTGAGGGGCTTGATCCACACACTCTGTCGGAAGCCAGGGTAATTGATCGGTTCCGGCTGCCATGTATTGCAGCGACAGACCGACTCCTGGAAGGATCGCGCCCCCCATGAATCGACCCTGCTCGTCGACCCAATCGACGGTGATGGCCGTTCCCGCTTGAACCACGATGCACGGCCCGACAGCCTCGCTCGATGGGTCGGATTTCCATTGCAAGACGTAGCGCGCGGCACGGGCTGCAAGCAGTCGATCGATACCCAACCGATCGGGATAGTCGACACACACCTGCATCGGTATGTCCCGATGCGTTACCCACTGAACGAAAGCCGTTGGCCGTTCCCTCGCCAAGACCTCCGATAATCTCAGTTGGACTTCTCGGTGCACACTGGCCACGCGCCAGACACCAGCATTCTCATCACCTCCATCTCCAGCGACCGACCGAATCAGCCATCGAAGTGCATCGAGGTCCCCGATAGGACACCATCGAGAATAGGGGGAGTTCTGTGTGGCGGGTTTGGTTTTTCGGATCTGTTGACCGATGGCGCTCCACGATAGTTGAAAGACGGGCAAATCATCAGGCAGCCCCATTCCGGAATGGAGAAGCGACTCGTCCACGCGCGCTGCGCGCAAACCGCTATTCCCGATATCGACCAGTATCATCGCGAGGCTACGGAAGGTTTCGCAAGCAGGTCGGCGATATGCCGCACCAATTGATTCAGTCCTGCACCGGTGACGGCGCTCACCAAGTGGATGTCGTTGCGCCCTACTTCTTGAGTCAGACGCTGATGTACATCGCTTGCTCCCGGCAGTTCTGCTTTCGTGACTGCAATGACCTCGGGGCGTTGAGCAAGCTCCGTGCTGTACTGTTCGAGCTCGTGACGGATTGTTCGGTAGTTCTCGATCGGATCCGATTCGTCCATCGGCATCGGTTCGACGAGGTGCACCAGAATTCCGGCCCGCATGATGTGACGCAAGAAGTCATGTCCCAGTCCATGTCCCTCCGCAGCTCCCTCGATTAGTCCCGGAATGTCTGCCAGCACGAAGCTTCGATCGACGTCGACCGACACCATGCCGAGGTTTGGGAATTTCGTGGTGAACGGGTAGTCGGCGATTTCAGGTCGGGCGCGGGACAAGCGGCTGAGCATGGTGCTCTTGCCGGCGTTGGGCAAGCCGATCAAGCCCACGTCCGCGATGCTCTTGAGCTCCAGAATCAACCGTCGCGTTTCGCCCGCTCCACCGGGAGTGGTTTCGCGAGGAGCTTGGTTGGTCGACGACTTGAAGTGGGTGTTCCCCCATCCCCCTTTGCCACCGCGCGCCACAACGATCTGATCGCCATCGTTGACTAAATCGCGAATCTCAAAACCGACTTCTTTGTCGATGATGACCGTCCCGGGCGGAACATCGAGAGTCAGATCGCGGCCACTTCGGCCATGGCAGTCTGAACCTGTGCCGGGCGAACCATGATCGGCTCGCCAATGCCGCTGGTGAGCAAAGGAAACGAGAGAGTTCACGCCGGACTTGGCGCGAATGATGATACTGCCACCGTCACCGCCATCCCCTCCACACGGACCACCGCGGGGGACGTGTTTCTCACGGCGGAAGGCCATGCAACCATCGCCACCTCGACCGGCGATCACTTCAATTTCGACACGGTCGACAAACATATGGAGAGGTCGCTACGTGAGCGAAGAATCAGCCGGCCAACGGCTTAACGTTGATGCGTCGGCCTTCTTGATCGAAATAAACGTTGCCCTCAACGAGAGCAAAAATCGTGTAGTCGTTGCCCATGCCAACATTGCGGCCTGGATGCCATTTGGTGCCGACTTGTCGGATGAGAATGTTGCCTGGGAAGACGAGTTCGCCACCGAACTTCTTGACGCCACGTCGCTGGGCGTTCGAATCACGACCGTTACGGGTAGAACCCTGACCTTTTTTGTGTGCCATTGCTAAACTCGACTTGCCCTGAATCCCATGGATCTTTGGGACCTCCAAAGGGGGATCCCGTGATTTTCTTTTTCGGAAGGGCTAACAGTCTAGCGATAGATCCACTGGTAATCAAGTCGTTCTTTCAGACTGAACTGGTCCAGATAGTACTGCACGCGCTGTGGATTTTCGTAGGCTGGGGAGCCCAGGTAAACCCGATCCTTGGGAACATTGAAAGAATCGCCGGGCCGCCAGAAATAGATGCGCAACGTTTTTCGGAGGAACTGCTTGTCGCCACCCGAGTCGACATTGATCTGATATGCGTTGGTAAGCCCTCGAACTTCAATGGCAAAGAAATTCAGGGCCGGGTCGACATCGGTCCAAGTCGCGACCCCCCAAACGGCATTCTCATCCGAGCGGCTACTGAGCGCTATTTCGTTCCGGGCAATCTCGACATGATCCAACAACGGTCCAGGAACGCGTTCTCGAGCTGCGATGGCATCGACCGCTGGAGCCAGGATCTGTGCATCCATCACCAAGTTGCGTTCCTTGCTGAGCAGCGTAAATCGAGGAATGAACCGAACCGATTCGAACCGGACTCGCTTTGGTTCGCCGGGAACGGCCTCGGAATCCGCAAGGTCTTGGGTGTCGGGTACCAAATCCTCTCCAGCGTATCGGACGCGGTAAAGCAGGTACCACACAGTCTTGCGTTCCATTTTGCCCGAGTCGGTCGGGAGATCGACTTCGATGACGCGAACTGGTTTGAACGCGAACTCTAAACCCCATATGGGATGTCGAAAGGTAACCCCTCGGGATTGAGCGAGCAGCGTTTCCGCAGGTGAGGCGAAGAAGGGTTGGTTGTCAGGGAAATCGGGAGCATTCCATTCCAACTCCGGATGCTTGGCAACGAAGTCCAAGTCGAAGGGGCCCAACGCGGTGTCCTCGGAATTCTGATCCGGAGTCACGATAGTCATCACGCCTGGTGCGAGCTTTCGTGCAGTCAGACCGAGCCCCGTGTCCTTGGACCCAGCCGGGATCAATAGATCGCCTGGGCTCGCCACCTCCGCTGAATCGCCGAGCCCCCCCGGAGCGTCCTGAGCGAAGGAGACGGACGGAAAGGCAAGGCAGCCCATCAATGCGAGGCCGCCGAACAGGAACAATGATGCAATAACCCAACGTTTCACTGGATGCGACTCCGCGAAGTGGTCGAATCAATCGGTTGAGACCGGACAAAGACTACTTCGAAGTATAATTCCGCATTCCAGATTGCCTCAACGAAAAACCGAAGCATTCCAGCACTTTTCAAGAGGCGGGATTATTTCTTGCGATGTCGAATCCGAGCACGCATACGTCGCTTCTTTCGACCAATCTTTCTGCGTCCGCGGCCGGTTTTCTTGACTCCCACTGATCCACCTTTACAACAACATTATCTCTTTTAAAGATAGTTCAAATG
>JALOQW010000438.1 GCA_025459275.1 Pirellula sp. | reverse complement strand
GGGACATCAATGACCGTCACCAAAGGCATCACTCTCTTCAGTGGCAGTCGTGCTCTAGAACTGACATATCTGATTGAAAACCTGCCTCCAGGCGAGAGTTTCCACTTCGCAGTGGAATTCAATTTCGCTGGCATGCCGGGTGGAGCAGAAGATCGATTCTTCTACGATGCGCAAGGTTCATCGATCGGCCATCTCGGATCGACGTTGGACCTTGACGCAAGCGATTATTTGGGACTGATCGATCAATGGCTCGGGGTCAATGTCCAATGGACGAGCAATCGGACGGCGGGCGTTTGGTGTTTCCCCATTGAAACCGTTAGCCAAAGCGAAGGGGGCTTCGAACTGGTTCATCAATCGGTGTGCGTCATGCCCCACTGGATTGTGACCGGTGACCGTGCTGGTCGTTGGGCCGTGGCAATGGATCTGGTCATCACCCACGAACACGCGATTCGCGAATCCAATATCGAACGCGCCGTCGTACGGGCTTAGAAGCACCGTTCAACGAAAGTGGGATTGGCTTCTAGCCTGTCAAAATGTGCCGTCAAATCGGCGATGCTTGAACTACAAGCTGTGCGGTTCGCAGGCAGGATGCCAACGCCACGACCTTCATGGAACGGTATCGCGTATCACCGTCAGCCGAGGTCGCTCTATCGCATTTGCAACGCCGACAAGTGAGTGCGATCTTTGACATAGATCCCGTTTCCGTCAAGAATCGGATGGGTAGTCACGGGTTCCTGGCTGAGCGTGTATTCCTTCAACACCTCTGCTCCTTCTTTGGAGACCGTCAAGAAGGAAAGCTTCCCCGAATCGTTCATCAAAGCCAGGTGTTTCCCGCAAACCAGCAGTTCGGAGTTTTCGCCCAGACGTTGAAACTTCTTCCAGAGGGTTTTGCCCGTACCAGAATCGACGGCGAACAGATGACCCTTTTCTTTTTCGGACACACCCAAAACCATTTCGCCAATGACGACCGGCGAATTCATGTAGAGGGAGTGCGATGGATTCTCCCATAGCCGTTTCGGGGTATTGCTCCCCGACATACGGTAAGCTTCGATCGGGCGACTGGTTCCACCGGTGATGAGCATATCACTCACCTCGGTCGTTGTGATGATGTTCTGCATGTAGGGTGTTTTGAACGGAATTTCCCAGAGTCGCTCACCCTGAAGAGTAACACCGGTGAATGTCTTTTGCGTTTGTGTGACGATCATGCGTTGATTCTTGTCATAAGAAACGACGATCGGGGATGAGTAGCTCGGCCCGTCATCTGCCAAAGACCACTGTGTCTCACCGGTTCCGAGTTTCACCGATACGAGTTTTCCACCCTTGGCACCACCGACGTGCAGAATGACTTGAGAGTCGATGACCAGCGGCGAGGCGGAGGCACCAAATTCCGGAAAGGGGATTTCGAATTCATCTTTAAAATCGCGCTGCCACTGGACCTGGCCCGTTTCTCGATTCAAGCACAGCACCATCCCACTCGCTCCCATAGCGATCAGAAAGTTGCCAGCAACGGAAGGTGTTGACCGAGGGGAGTATCCGTAACGTCCAACGACATCCGCTACTTTCTCCGTATTCACGTCATACGCATATTCCCAGACAACCTCGCCATTCTCCGCGTTGATGCAACGGACCGTTTCGCGTTTTCCGTCACCGGTATGCAAGTAGATTCTGCCATTGGCCTTGACTGGGGAGCTGTGTCCCTCACCGACTTCGATGGACCATGCCTTGGTCAATTCGTTCGGAGGGGTTGCTGGGAGTACGAAGTACTTGACGACTCCATCCCGATTCTCCCCACGCCACTGCGGCCAATCGGCGAGAGTCCGATCTTGAAGGAACGATACAAACGCCAACAGGAAAAGGATGGACAGTATGCGATAGAGCATGATTGCTGGATTCCTTGAGGAAAAGAGATTTGCGTCTCGGGCCAGTTTGTGCGACGGACTTCCAATCCATCGTACCCTAACGATTGCATTGACCGAGTGCGAGTGCGAGGCAATCCAATCTGATGCACGAACATAAGGACCTGACAAAGCACTCGTCGTCTGCGAGTATCGTACCACGACGGCGAACTTACTTGGATACTCCGAAGGCTTTCAAGGAAGCTTCTATCGTTTCAGTGGAAAGCCGTTTCAAACGTCGGGTGCCAGGAGCAACGCAGTGATCCTGGAGAACGGATGCATCCATGCTGCCGAGCCCTCGGTATGGTTTTTTGCGGAGTTCGACACCTCTCTGTTCGAGGTGGTTTTTTATCGCTTGCGACGCTTGGGCATCCGAATCGTAGAGGATTCGCTCTCCATTGGCAGCGGTGAGTTCTCCTCTGGGTGGCATCGCGACCAAGAGTCGCCCCTCCGATATAAGCAACGGCATCCATTTCAGGAAGAACCAACTCATGAGAGCCGCTCCATGAATGCCGTCCGCGTCGGGATCAAAGACCAAGATCACCTGGTGGTATCGACATTGATTCCAATCAAACGATGACTCGATGCCACAGCCCAGCTCGGCGATTAATGCGGAGAATAGCGGATGAGCTTCGACACGAGCTCGGGTTGCCTTCCATGCGTTCAAGGGTTTCCCCTGCATCGCGAGGACTTTCTGAGCGTGCGGATCGATAACTCGCTCGACCGCACGCGCAGCTGACTCTCCTTCGACGATGAACAGCTCTTGTGGCTGCATGCTCTACTCGGGCTCGTGGCTCTCGTTGAGCAAATCAGCAGGCACCATCTTTTCGTTCTTGCGGTCCCAACCCATCATGCGGTTGGTTCGCCAACTCTCATTGGCCATATTCACCGCCACGACGCCTGCCAATCCCAGTTCGATGGGGCAGTTGAGCGGTTCGCCATGGCGCAAGTGATTGTGAAGATTCGTGTGGTGAAGGTTTTGGTCTTCTCCACCCGTCTTGGTATGCTCGCCAAGAACCTTGCCATCCGGATCTTTGGCAACCCAGCCTTTGTTGTTGAAGAACAGGGTTCCCTCGTAGCCACGGATGAGATGGTCCACACGCACCCGGTTACCCATCGTGCCGAGGACATAGACCGTCATGCCGCGCGGGTACTCACAGATCATCTCCACATTGTCGGGGAGATCTCGCCCATCTGGCCATTGCCAAATGCCACCCATCCCCACCACACGTCGAGGATAGAGAAGATTGCAAGCTCGCATGATGCGGGTGATACGATGGATGAACAGGTCGGTGCAGATGCCTCCCGAGTAAGCCGAGTAGCATCGCCATTCGAAGTAGTGGTTTGGATTCCAAGGAATCTTCTTGGCCGATCCTAGCCAGGCATCCCAATCCAGATCCGCGGGCTTGGTCTTGTGCTCAGCGACTTGTTCAGGTTCTCGCCATGGGCCAGCATTGGCCGGGTACCGTCGAACGTACTCAATCTGAGCTTGGATGACTTGCCCGATCATGCCACCCGCGATGGCATCACGGGCCGAGATGTAACTGTCATCGGACATGGCTTGGACGCCGACTTGGACGGGCATCTTGAGTTCGCTCTGCCGCTTCACGACGGCTTGTGCTTCCGGAATCGTGTGCGTGAGAGGCTTCTCGCAGTAAACCGCCTTGCCGGCCTCCATAGCATCGATGGTCATCGTCCAGTGCCAATGCTCAGGCGTCGCTACAACGACGTAATCGATGTCCTTGTGCTCCAGCAGCTTGCGGTAATCGGTCTCTGCATGGTCGGCTTGTATCTTGGCCTTCCCCTCTTCTGCTCGTTTCTTCCAGCAATCCGCGACACACACGGGGTGCAGATTGTTGGACGCTTTCAGGTTATTAATGACATCCATGTGTGCATTGCCAATGACACCGCCACCGATCAATCCAACCCCAAGGCGATCATTAGCCCCCAAGACTCGCGCGTAACTCTTGGCGGACAGGGTCGCTGAACCGGCTGCAGCAACCACTCCGGCCGTAGTCAAGAATGCTCGCCGCGATGCACTGGCGAGCGGTGATGGTTGTGCAGGGGAGCTAGATGTTTCGTGAGTCATGATGATTGGCCCTTGAGATCGCTCGGAAAAAATCGGTTCGGATTCGGCGACCGTCGCCGCGAAAGTTTCTACCGAAGATATCATGGACTTCCCCGGTTTGCTATCCAGCACCCCCGCGAGTTATACT
>JALOQW010000085.1 GCA_025459275.1 Pirellula sp. | reverse complement strand
TCCAGGTACCCAATGGTACTTGTGACCGTAACGGATCACCTTGGACATCAGCGTAACGACCGCTCGTTCGCCGCGCCGGACGGTTAATCCTTTCTTCGTATACACGCTGTAGTCCCCTCCACCCACCGATTCCATTTGAGGCAAGTTCTGGATCAGCTCGGCAAATCGAGGATCCGAATCACCAGTTTCCGGTTGGCCTTGAATCGAGTTCATACCAGCACCCCGCGAGTTGCCCAAGTCGTTGGCGATCGCTGCACGATTCATGACTTGCGACATGACTTGTTGTGGCACGCCGACGCCTGGCATGGCGGACCCGAGCACGCGAATAGCGTGTCCTGCGGCTAAAGGAGACAGCAGCGCCGTATGAACAAAGTGGGGTACTCCTACGACAAAGTTAACATCGCAATCGATCAAGTCTTCGGCTTCGTTCACGAGTGTTCCTCGTAGCGTCAGTTCGGCCGTTTCTCCGTCGATAATCTTCAACGTGTATTCAGGGACCCAAACGATGCCGCTGCGCAGATAAGACATGCTCAGATTGGCAGATTCCGCAGGTTGCTCCTGATCGCGGACGACATGGAATCGAAGTGGAAGCTCCGTGCGTTGGATCGATCGAATCGCCTCCACAGGAACCGCCGCTGCCGTCGCTCCTTGTTGCAAAACCACGTATCCGCCGCTCAAGGATTTCACGACCCCTTGGGCTTCAAGATCTTGATGGTTCTCCCGGTACTGGATCTTGAGCACCGATGCCATTGCGGCTGCAATCATGGACTCTTTGGCAGCGACAGTGTCGGGTTGTTCGATCCCATCGAAACGGATGACTTCGCCATCACCCACACCAACGACATCGACGACTTGTTTGGGATCTTTCGAGAACAGAGCCAGGGTCCCGAAGGTTGCAGGTGGAACTTCGGTGGCGTGTCCCCAACCTTGTTGGAGGGCGACCGTACCCTCTCGTGTAAAGAAGCCGAAACCGTTCTTGAATACGGAGACCGATTGGGTCTTAGGTTTCCAAACGTGAGGATTCTCGGCATTTTTCGGAGGCTCATGCGACCAGCTTGTAATCGACCATGAGCAAAGAATCAGTGTCGTCATCAAGACGTCTCGTCGGCTTCGGAAGCAATGCCATGTCATCGGTTGGTTCTCCATGATTCAAGACGGAATGGTTCAACAGGGAATGGTTCAACAGGGGTTCGGGGCATCGAATGCATCGCTGCCATTCTAGAATCGCCAAGCCATCCGAATGTAACTGGAACGTAACATGCTTCGGGACGCTTTACGCACGATGCGAGAGAACAAAATTGATCTTGGCTCGCGGTCGTGAAACACCTATTTTCGCCGAAAATTAGAGGGAGCGCGGCATGAAACCAAGAAGAAGACTGTATGCAGCACATGCATCCGACGATCCAGCCGTCGTGATCTTGGTCCATGGTACTTTTGCAGGCGCTAAGCAAGACAAAGGCAACAAGTGGTGGCAATCCGGAAGCACGACGGCTCGCCAACTGCAGGCGCGATTGCCTGAGCATGTGGAAGTTGCCTCCGATGCCATGGTCTTTCATTGGTCGGGTGACAATAGCGAACGAGCTCGCAGCAAAGCAGCTTCCGACTTGTTAAAGTTCGTCGAACCTTTGGAAACGAAGGGGATTCCCTATCACTTGGTTGGCCATAGTCACGGCGGTTCCGTGATATGGAATATGTTGAAGCTGGCCACCATCCAGAAACGATCGCTCGAGCGACTCCGCACTTGGACGACGGTAGGAACGCCGTTCCTGCAACATTGCGGTCGCAATCCTTGGAACCCAGTGAACATTCTATTGTTGCTGGTGGGATTCCTTTTGTTGCGTCCCGCGTACCGAACGATGAAGCACCTGTCCTTGTTAATGTGGAACGCGGCGGTCGGCAATCGTGAGGCATTTCTCTTATCCAAGACCGAGTCAGCCAACCTCAACAATTTTGTCGATTATCCCATTCTCTCCTTTCTGCGTTGGACGGGCATTCGGGTGGTAGAGGTTCCGCACGGTGTCGAGATCGGAGCCTACGACCCGAACGGCCCGTTGTCCGTTGCTGGTTATTTGTTCACCACCCGAGAGGGTTTGTTCCTTTTTACGATGGCGATCTGTGCGGCTTATGTGTTTCTGATCATTGGTCTCATGTGCATTCGCCCGGTCATTGAATCGTTCCGAATCCGCGCCGAGTATCAACTCGAAGACGATGCGTTCGCCGCTTATCAGTCGCGATGGTTGGGGATTTGGTCGCCGGATGACGAGGCGATCAACGGTTTGCGAGCGACGTTGGATATTACCGTCTCGTTTCTCGGAAAACTGCAACCGCGAGAACGGGTCTTTCTCTCGGACAATCTCAATTTGCTGGCTAGTCCCATCTTCTGGATCCTGGCGCCGATTTACAACATTTTTGTTCATCCCATTGCAGATCGTAGCATCCGATCCATTGTTGCCCGATCTGCACAAGGCAATGACCGACCTACGGCGAATATCATTGACGTTTCCCCTTGTCCCTTTGGATCTCTCAAGAAACTCGCTCCTCCCATCCCCGATAGCCTGAATCAAGAGTTGTTAGCCAGTGCAGACAAGGCCGCTGGAGACATCGCTCCGAAATTACGACGGTTGCTCGGCGGTCCTTCCTTTACCAACGGCCTGGAGTCCTTTAGTAAGGATCTCGCTGGCAGCGAACTGATCCACACTGCCTACTTCGATCATCCCAAGGTCCTCGATCTGATTGCGTGCAACATTGCTTGGGGTACCCATGAGCATGCCATGCGATCTCTTCTTGACAGACTGCCCCAGGAACTATCGAGTTGGTTCGCGAACACCAAATCCCATTTGATAACCGAGGTAACCAGTACAAGTTATTCCTTGTGGATTCCAACGCTGGGACGAGACCACGAACAGAGAGCGGCTTGATGAAACGGATACCCAGCCGACTGGCGATACCCCTCCTTGCGGTGGGAACCCTATGCTTCCTCTTCCTCGCGATTCAATACTCTGGAATCGCAACAGCCTACGACGACAAGCCTCTATCGCTTCGAATCAGCGCGGGGCCAGCGTCGACGCGCCGGCATGAAGTTGCAGAATATCTATGCGAGCAGGCGAACAAGCAGATGCTGAGTCTGCGCTTGTTGGATAACCAAGGGAGCGAGGAATGCCTCCACCAAGTTCAAGCCGGAGTACTGGATGCGGCCGTCATCAGCAGTGGAGTTAAGATCCCGAAGGATGACCAAGTCCGTGTATTGGCTGCGTTGCAGCTCGAAGCCGTTCATGTCCTGGTCCGTCCTGAGTTGGCAAATGCACCCTCGCTGTCTCTGGCCATGCGGAACAAACGAATCAACGTGGGTGTGCCCGGTAGTACCGAATGGCTTCTAGGAAGAGACTTCCTCAGCTTTGCCAAAGTGAAGCTCCCCGAGAGCAACATGCCTGGGGATGTCGTACTGACCGAATGGAGCAAGCAACAGATCGTCGATCACTGTGAAGCTCTTCGCATAGCGCCGGCTTCTGAAAGAAAGGGTCGATTGGAGGCAATGCCAGACTGCTTCTTGTTGCTCGATACCCTGCCGTGTTCACAGGTGCGGCATCTCACGGGGAGCGCAGGATATGTCCTGAAGTCGCTTCCAGCCACACCGGCCTATCTGATGGACCAACTTCAGGATCGGCGAAGCCCACATACGATTATCGAGCGGGAATTCTTAGAAGCGACTGAGATACCGGCTCACTCTTACTTCGATACCAGCGCCTTTCCCGAGGTGGACTGTGAAACCGTCGGTGTTCGGCTGTTGCTGATCGCGAACAAAGAAGTCCCCGACGAGGCCATTACGGCCCTCATGAAAACGGTATTTGAGAGTGAGTTCACTCATCGCGTGCGTCCGAAATCGCCCCGCGAGATCGCGGTCCCCTATCTGGCTCATGATGCTGCCATAGGGTATTTGGACCGAGACAAACCTGCGATGTTGATGCAACAGGCCGTGGAATGGCTGAGCAATGGGTTGAGCTTCTTGGGTGCATTTGGCGCCGGTGCTTTGTCGCTTTACGGATTGATCCGTCGACGCAAGTGGCGTTCGGCCTCGGACTACATCGCTGAAATTCGAGCGATCGGAGATGCACTTCGAAAAATCGACCACTCTGTTCCCGACGAAGCTCATGCGAGAACGTTGTCCCAAAGTCTGGAAGAACGGCTGCTGCTACTTGAGCATTCGATCATCGACGATGTGTGCGCGGACCGACTGAAGCCTGATCCGAGCTTCTTCAGCATCCTGGCCATGATCAAAGAGACCCAAAAGGAACTTCCCTTCCGGCGTTCAGGAAGCCAGGAGTCACCAAAGCGCCAAACGGTTCGGCCAGCACGCGGTAATGCCGCAGCCTAACTCGATTCGCTTTGTATTGAGATCGTCACTTGGAGTGTATCCAATCTGGATCGAACTCAGCATGTTTCATACTTTTGCCCCCGTCAACAAAGTAACTATAGACGGCATGTAAACGACCATCGCTAGACTGAATGATTGCTGGATAATGATATGATCCACTTGCCTGATCTTCGAGATAGCGCGTTGCGTTCCATGTACTTCCCTCGTCATGCGAAATGGATACTGCCAGTCGATTGCGCCCTTGAATCGTGTTGTTGTAGATGAGGACCCACGGACCTTCTCTCAATCGAACCGCATCCAACCCCGATCCCGGGTTCGGCAAACTGGAAGATTCAACCTCCCCCCACGTTTCCCCTGCGTCGTGCGACTCGCAGATTCGTATCCGCTCAGTGAAGCCATTCTCGCGCATGTATGCGACTAAACTCCCGTCCTTGCGCTCCAGGACACTCGGCTGAATGTTCCCGAATCCGATCAAAGGCTGGCTGGCTCTCCACGTAATGCCACCATCATCGCTGATTGCCATGATCGAGATGGAATACGTATCTGAATACAGCGGGAGCAGAAGACGGCCCGAATTGAGCATGGTCGGTTTGCATCGAGGTTGCCAACCCAAGCGTTGATAGAGCTTGTCAGAGAGTCGCTCGCGAACTTGATCGATCTCTTGTCGAAGCTTGTCAGGAATGGGTATCGGGGATTTCTCAATGAGCTCATCCAGCATGGACATCGCCTTGGGGCTGAAGTCATCTGGTTTCAGCCACAGGGAATCATGCCGAGTCCAAGCTGGGCAGCCCGTTCCTTCGGGTGACTCTGACACCAGTTGCTGCGTGATGCAGGACTCCCATGTGTTCGCTAAGACCAAGGGCCAAAACAGCATCAATCGACCTTGAGGGTCCGTATGAAGGCAGGTGTTGCCATCCGGAAAACCTGGGGTGTCGACCATGAGGAACGGCTCACTCCAAGTAGGCTCTCCTGGCCTCCTGCGAGCCCCCAGAACGCGTACGTCGTCCGCCTTGCGTTCCCCCGATCCCCTGTACCAGGAAGCCAGGAGCGAGCTGTCTCGCAGCTCCGCGATCCCCGGTGCATGGTTGTGTTCAGGATTCAGTGGAAAGATGAGCTCCGATGCAAAATAGGGTTCATCGGCCCTCAGCAGGCTGGTTGTACGACTGGCGCATGCTTCCAAGTAGGACAACGCACCAACGAGGACAACGAAAAAGCGAATGACGTTGGGTGGGATCTTCATGGAGAGGTTTCCTGCGAAGTAGAGCGGGGTGTTTGCTTCGCAGTATAGCCTACGCATCGGATCTGATCGATCTGGGACGTTTAAGGGTGAGGAGGGTCTGTTGGCATGGGCTCCTGCCGTTCTTTTTTTTCCAAGCGAGCGAATCGGATCATGGCACCTACGATCAAAAACAGGCTGATGGTCGATGCGATGACGCAAGAGATTAAGAACCATCGAAGAATGTCGCCCGAAGCGTCCGAGGACTTCGGGAGGAAGTTCTTGACGAGCATCAGCACCACGTACCCAAAGTACCCCGACGCATCAGCCAAATACATCAAGAAGCCCACATTCGCACGATCGCGAGTCAGAGCGATCAACCGTTCGAAAACGGTAGTATGCACTGCAACGTACGGAAGGTAGAGACCTGCACCGACGAGAATCATCATCCCTTCAGGCGAGATAGGGGATGTCATTTGCAATCCGACTGCTGCCAGCGTTACCAAGAATCCTGCGGCGCACACACCCAAAGAAGCTTGCAACGCAACTCGGTTGTTGGCGATGAACACCGACGAGCCGTTAATGAACATCACAATCAGTGCCACCCAAAAATCAATGGTTGCATAGGCGCTCGGTTTGACCGTTGCGCCGAGTCCCAAGAGAATCTCTGGCGCAAAATCGTCTCGCAAGCTTCGAAGAATCGTCACGAGAAGATACATCACGGAGATCGCAGCCAAACCACCCGCGTAGGCTCGCAGGATATGCTGGCGATCTTGTTTGCTCATCGGTTCACGTTTGCTGCGGGCCGTTTCGTCCAACGCATCAGGCGGTGGGGTACGGCTGAGCATCCATATGAAACAAGCGATCGGAATAAGGAACAACACACCTGCCAGAAACGGCATCCAGCGTTCTGATTGAGGCACGGTCCACTGCCACGACTCCTGAGTGAAGTTGAGAACATTCTGTCCAACGGTTTTCGAAACACCTCCGGCCAGAATGAAACTTGCACAGAGACCCGCGGTGAGCGCTTCGGTCATGCGTCTCCCCTCTAGGAATCCCAGGACAAGCCCGAAAACGATCCCCAAGGGTAATCCATTGAGGAACAGACAAACGATATGCCATGGAGACGGAGCAACCGCAAACAACAACAGAGAGAAATGCGAGAAGAGGATCAGCCCCAACAACATCAGAGCCCGCTGCCCACGAGTTACTTCGGAAACGATTCGGATTCCGATGATTTTGGAGATCAAGTATCCGATCACCTGGGAAGCGACCAATACTGCCTTCTGGTCCCAATCGCCCCAATCGTCACTTGTGTACGATGCCGCGGTGAACGGCTTGCGGTACATGTACATACAGAAGTAAGTGCCAAAGGCGGCGGTCACAGCCCACAGGTTGATGAACCACGCGGATTGAAGTAGCCGGTTCCCGGAAATAGATGGAGATTGCACTCGGGGACTCGCTAGGAGGGGTTCTGCTAAAGTGTGTCTTCCGACGGGCCCGTCACAGTTTCACGGCGTGACTAGATGGACGCAAATAGTTCCGGTAGGTCCGCAGCCGAATCCAGAACGATATCCGTCCCCGACTCCAAAAATTGTTTCGCGATCTCCTCGCAACGGGATGTACGTTCGACCTCGGAAAGGGCTTCGAAGTCGCGAAGCGATAGCCCCATCGAGTTTCCTGTAGCCGCCACGGCAACAGTGATACAGCCCGCATGCTGGCCAGCCTGGATCCCAGCGATGGAGTCATCCAACACCAGCAACTGAGACATCGGGTAGATCTGCATCTGCTCTGCAGCGTGGTACAACTGCCAAGGTGCGGGGCGACCGGCCACCACTTCGTCGGAACAAACAGTGAAATCAGGGCGATACCCTGCCGCGTCGGCGAGAGGTTCCACCACATCCATCAATGCACGCGTGTAGCCCGTTGTGGAACCGATCCCCCAACCGCGCGCTCGACACCATGCAATGGCTTCTGGAATGCCTGGGATCACATCGGAATGCTTTGCGAGGATCTGCTGCTGCAGCGGCAAGAATGTTTCATACAGATCATTGACGTCCAGTTCGGTAGATGCACGACCAAATCGTTCCACCCACTGCTCTTGTATCCTCGGATAAGCAAGCATGGATCGGATATGGTCCACCTTGGCTTGCCCCATCGGTCCTCGAGCTTCCGCAGTCGTTACCTCGATACCAATCGATCGAAAGACCTCGGCGAACACTTGCGCTGGCGCCATGCAACCGAAATCGACGGTCGTTCCCGCCCAATCCAGGATGATTCCTCGCACTTCTCGCAAGTGGACGCGTTTTTCGGGATGGAATCGAATCATTCCGTTGCTCCTTCCCATCGTTTCCATGCCCGCTCGGCGATTCCGAGTGAAAGGGTCATACCGTTCCCTCCAATGCCTGTGCAAACATGCACTCCCGGTTCCGGTTCTCGTTCGAAAGCTATGTCGCCCGTGTATTTGGCATAGATCCCGTGCCAATGCGATTGCATTTCCCAAGTGGGCAACGTCAGGATTTTGTGCAGCTCGCGAAGAATGAGCTGATCAACTTCGGCTTCATCAAAGGGTTCGATTTCATCGTCGTATTGATGGGAATCTCCGAGAACCACTTGTCCCAAGTGATTCTGCGATGCCATGACATGGATGCCGAAGCGGTTCAATTCAGGTGTTTCATGGGCGATCCGTTCCGACAGCTTCGTGAGCGTAGGGCAATGCTGAAAGTTTGGATAATGCCTGAGCGTCAGTCCACTCGCCAAATGCGGGCCAATACGCCAGCCATCGGGTTGCGAAATGGTGCGCATCATGTGCAGCTTGCAGCGACGAATGGTTTGGTCGCGGTACACTTCTGGCTTTAGTGTCGCCAGATCATCACCCGAACAGATCACAATGCGGTCGAAGCTGTGCCGATTCCCGTCCGCCGTTCGTAGCTGTCCTGGTTCCACATGCACCACAGCGGTCGAGTAACGGACATCGACGGCGTAATGGGAATGGAGCCACGGCGGTATCGCCCGGACAGCGGAGGTCGGATCGATACAGCACTCGGTGCTACTCCACAATCCACCGAGCAACCCATTCGGATTGGCGGCCGGGGTTCGCTGCATCACCTGTTCTCGACTGAGCAGTTCCAACCACTTGCTTCGCTCGGACGATCGATGGCTTTCGTAAAACTCTTGAAGGACCTGCCATTCGTCTTCCCTGTGGGCCAAATGAATCGAACCGCAAGGGAGGATCCATACCCCCGCCTGGTTCGCTACGCGCAACCAGCGCTCCCTCGCCATCAGGGCCAGTGGCTGAGCTTCGTCTTTCTGACCGATCACCCAAACCATACCAAAGTTTCGGATCGATGCCCCGGAAGCTATCGGGGATCGTTCGAACAGCGTAACCGAGTGGCCTCGCTCGGCGGCAGACCAGGCATGAGCTAAACCGACAATTCCTGCCCCCACAACCGCGACACGTTCTTTTTGAGCCTTGTTTTGATGCATCCAGGTATCCTACGAATCGATTCCAGATTCACAACCAAGGAGCGTGAGGAACTCCGTATGCGCCCCATGAAATTCTAATGAAGACACACTTCACCGTATCGCAGCGGCTGCCCGTCTCGTAGGCAGGTGGGTCGCGAGGGCCACCCATTTGCTGCTTTTGGAGAGCCATGGCATGAGAATTCCCTTGCCGATATGCTTAGAAAGCCCGCGAATCCCGCCTCCCCCCTCAATCCAATCATTCTGACGACATGGCAGCCAATACGACTTCTGATTCCAATACGCGTCCCAGTTCGACCGTTGTATGGTTGATTTGTGCCATGGCCGCCATCGGCTTTGCGTTCGATATCTACGAACTGTTGATGTTACCGCTCATTATTAAGCCTGCCATCGCAGCCCTGAGCGCAGAAGACGTCAAACTGTTGATCGAAGGGGGGATGCCTGCAGCGGAGGCCAATGCCTTGTGGCTGCCGGGGGGCGAGAACTACACCATGTGGGCTCGCCGACTCTTCTTTATCCCTGCCTTGGTCGGGGGCATCTTTGGGTTGCTGGGCGGATACTTGACCGATTTATTGGGAAGACGCCGCGTCCTAACGGGAAGCATCTTGCTCTATGCGTTTGCTGCATTGGCCGCTGGTTTCAGCACCGATTTGTACCAACTCTTGTTCTTCCGATGCTTGGTGTTCATCGGCGTTTGTGTCGAATTCGTGGCTGCAGTGGCTTGGCTCGCGGAATTGTTTGATGAGCCAAAGCAACGAGAACGGGTGCTCGGCTACACCCAAGCGTTCTCATCGGTCGGTGGGTTGATGGTCGGTAGCGCCAACGTGATCGCGGCTTGGTTGGCCCAGAATCAATCGGTCCCAGCGATTTACGGGATGCATGAGGCATGGCGCTACACATTGATCTCCGGTGTGATCCCCGCCCTTCCCCTGATCATCATCCGTCCATTTCTTCCCGAATCGCCCAAGTGGCAGCAGAAGAAAACTGCGGGGCAATTGCGTCGGCCGAGCATTCTAGAACTCTTTTCTCCCAGCCTCGTCAAGACAACCGTCGTCACAACGCTGATGTTCGCCGCCAGCTACGGGATCGCATTCGGCGCGATCCAACAATTGCCACAAATCCTGAATGGACATGTATCCATCGTCAAGGAATCGGAAGCCCAAGCGTCCGAGCGAGCCAAGGTCATCGAAGAGCGTGACTCTAAGAAAGTGACCCCGGGCCAACTTAAAGGGATTGCTGCCAGTTTTAGGGATGAAGAAGTAGCGAAGGTCACCATCTGGCAAGAAATCGGTGGCCTGTTCGGTCGATTCGCCTTGGCCGCGCTGGCACTGGTCATCATCAGCCGACGAAGCCTACTACGCATCTTCCAAATTCCTGCGTTGATCTTTGTACCTTTGCTCTTTTATTGGATTAGCACTGCCATCAAACAGGAGGATTCGCTACTCCTAATTAAGCTCGGGGTTTTCGCTGCAGGCTTTCTGGTCGTTGCTCAGTTCAGCTTCTGGGGCAATTACATACCACGCGTTTTCCCCCTTCACTTGCGAGGGACTGGCGAAAGTTTTGCTGCCAATATCGGTGGGCGCATCATCGGGACGGCAGCAGCATGGCTGACCTTGACCTTCGCAGCTTCCAAGCCACCAGACCCCGCCAAAGTTGCGATCGTCGGTGCCATCGTCGCTGGGGGGTACGCGTTGGTTGGAACAATTCTGTGCTTCTTCCTTCCAGAACCTAGTGAAACAATGGTCGACGAATAAGTCGCATTGTCGGCGTGTCTTTCGTATGACGGTCATCCCCTTCTCGCAACTACTGTTCACCTCGATCGAAACCGCCTCGACCCTCGAGCAGGTTTTACTCGAGCCGCTCGACTGGGCGAGGAACGCATGGCACGTTCAGCATATGGTGGTTCTCTCGGCTACCAAAGGCTCCTGGAAGCGTGTCGTACAAGTCGGTCGGCCTGCGGCCGTCGGCCCCGACTCCCTTTGCGCCAGCGAGAGTCTTGATGCGCGACTCGTACGCTATGCTGCTCCTTGGCACTACTTTCCGATCCCATCCAAGACTCATGCGGATCTCGTTCTGTGTTGCCATGGCGTCCCCAGTTCCTCGTCCGCGGACTCTCTGCTGGAGCCGATCCAACTGCTTGGGCAGGCCATCGACGTCTGGTATCAACAAAACCGAAAGGCGCGAGAAGTTGTCCGACTCAATCAGATACTCAACGTTGCAGCCAACTGGCACTCCCACCAGAATCTGGATCAACTTTTGAATGAAATGGCTCAGGCTGCAACTCGATTGCTTCGCTGCGACCGCTCCAGCATTTTTCTATGGGATAAGAGTTCTCGCGAGCTCGTCGGCCATCCCGCCCTTGGCATCGAAGGCAAACCTCTGCGAATTGCGGACGACAAAGGCGTAGCCGGGAAAGTTCTCAAGAGCCTTCAACCTCGACGATGGGACCGGTCCGACCCTCACGATGAGGTCGATCGAAGGGTCGACGCCAGCAGCGGCTATCGCACGGATTCTCTTCTCGCTGTGCCGATGCTTGACACGCGCGGAAAGCCGATGGGAGTCTTCGAAGTCATCAACCACGTCGATGGCCGATTCGATTCGCAAGACGAACGGGATTTGCTGGAGTTGGCCAGGCACGCTTCGGCAGCACTCGCCAATACCCAAACCCTGCAAGGACTTATCGAGACGCGCGAGCGATTGACCGCCGATGCTCAACAACAAGTCCAACTCATCGGTGAATCGGCCGAAATGCAAAATTTGAAAGGGACGATCACTCGAGTCGGGGATACGGATCTGGCGGTATTACTCCTCGGAGAAAACGGGACAGGCAAAGAAGTGGTTTCTCGACAAATCCACTATCAGAGCCGACGCCGGTACGAACCATTCATCGCTGTTAACTGCGCCGCGATTACCGAGACTCTTCTGGAAAGCGAACTGTTCGGACACGAAAAAGGGGCGTTCACCGATGCCCACGAAACGCGAACAGGAAAGTTTGAACTGGCATCGGGAGGGACCCTCTTTCTCGACGAAATTGGTGACATGAGTCTCGCGGGGCAGGCCAAATTGCTTCGTGTCCTCGAGGAGAAGGTCGTTGTCCGCGTGGGTGGTTCCTCCCCCATTCCCGTCAACGTCCGAGTCATTGCAGCGACGAACCAAAATCTAGTCGATTTGGTACGACTCAAGAAGTTTCGAGAGGACCTCTATTTTCGATTGACCGTGGTGACCATCCATTTACCCCCACTGCGTCAGCGCGGCGAAGACGTCTTGGAACTTGCCGATTTCTTCTTGACCACCTTTTGCAAAAAAATTGGGCGAATCAAGCCAGCT
>JALOQW010000084.1 GCA_025459275.1 Pirellula sp. | reverse complement strand
GTATCGCGACCCTGGAGTTCGTACGATTGACCGGAGCCGAAATCACGGTCATGGACATTAACCCAGATCGGCTCGAATTTGTGCAACGCACTTATGGAATCCAGAACTTGATCCAGGTCAGCTCCGAGGACTCCGGGTTGGAGGCGGCCAAACGAATCACCCAACAAGACCTGTATAGTGTGGTGTTTGATGCGACCGGCAATCGTCATTCCATGTCAAGTGCGTTCCAGTTTGTGGCTCCTACCGGGACGTTGGTCTATGTCAAGTGCGTTCCAGTTTGTGGCTCCTACCGGGACGTTGGTCTATGTCGGTATTACTCAGGACGAGATCTCGTTCAAGCATCCCGTTCTGCATCGACCGGAGATCAATCTCCTGGCCTCGCGCAATGCGCTGCCGAAGGATTTCCCGTACATCATCGGCTTGATCGAATCGGGAACAATTCAGACCGATCCTTGGATCACCCATCGGACTCGATTTGAAGAGGTCGTTCGCGATTTCGACAGCTTCACACGTCCGGAGAATCGGGTTCTCAAAGCAGTGATCGAATTGGTGTGATGCATTTCCATGAACATACGTGTGAGGGACTTGCCGAAAACCTTGCATGGGACGAAGCGTTGCTCGAAGGATCTGAGGAATGGCAAGGTTCCGAGTCTTCGGAAGGAGCGATCGTGGGCGATGAAGTCCTGCGAGTGTGGGAGATGCCTCGCCCGTGCGTTGTCGTAGGACGTGCCAGCCGTCTTGACTCAGAAGTCTTTGTCGATCAATGCGACCAAGATAACGTCCCCGTTTTTCGCAGGATGAGTGGTGGTTCCTCCATCGTGGCTGGTCCGGGCTGCGTGATGTACAGCGTCCTCCTGTCGCTTCAAAAACGTCCCGAATGTCGACACTTGGATGTGGCTCATCGGACCGTGATGGATCGGACTCGATCCGCAGTGCAACGGGCTCTCGATCGATTTGCGATCGAAGGAGAGGTTGCGATCGAAGGGATCTGCGACTTGACCTGGAACGGGTTCAAGATTTCGGGCAATGCGTTGCGAGTGAAGCGTCATTGGTTGATGTACCATGGGACGATTCTGCTGACGATGCCGCTGGAGTGGATCGAGCGTTACCTAAGAATTCCACCGAGGCAGCCAGAGTACCGCGCCGGCCGAGCTCATGATCGATTCGTGACCAGTCTTCGAGCCGCCGTAGAACCGTTTCCGAACTTCCAGTCTGAGCTGGTCCAAGAGATGTCCCATGCGTGGGATGCAACCCTTCCCTGGTCCAGCCATCCACTGGCCGAACGGGTGCCCAGCCTCGCGAACGAATGGATGGAGAAACGTTACGGTGACCAAGTGTGGCATTCAGGCCGCGATAAGTAACGGATGACTCATTCTCGGATCGAATTCTGGTTGCGATCAGGGCTCAACGCTGAAGAGCCGTGTGGTGGCCTTGGATGATCTATGAAGAACGCCGATGGTGTGAGGTGTCGGTTTGTCGCCGGGATCTTTAACAAGATCCACTGCGGGCGATAGCGATTACTTGCTTTGCCAGCGGTGGACTTCGATGCCGATGGCGTAGGCGGTGATTTGATCGTTCGATCGGATCAAGCGGATCTTGTTGACGGCATTACCGAAGTTGGCCTTGGTCCAGGAAACTCCCCCGTCGGTTGTCTCAAAGCCGTGAGGCGCTGCACCCACCCAACCGTGATTCTCATCCAAGAACGCGATCCCAAACTCCCGAACCCGAGGGTCATCCACCAGCGGAACCTCCGTCCAGGTTTTGCCACCATCGGTCGTCTTCACGACGAATCGCTGCGACGCTGTTGGATCTGGGTTGTATGACTGCAAGGTGCAATAGCCGACCAAGTTCGTTGGGAAGCTAAACTTCCACGTGAGCTCGAAGGGGCGATCAGAACGATACACTTCGCTCCACGTGGTGCCACCATCATCGGTCGCGAGAATCAAACCGTTGGATTGCGATACGTCCGCGTGGGTTGCTGAGGCGATGAAACCGTGGCGGTCATCGAGGAACTTCACATCGAATGCCATGGCACCCGATTCAGGTAGCTCCCCTTGTTTCCACGTTTGGCCAAGGTCGTCGGACCAAATGTAGGCAGTCGGACCACCGACGCGGCCCACGCCGATGATGCGAGGTCGGTAATCGAGGTTGCCCGCATTGACGAACGGGACTTGAACAACGTCGAACGCGCATAACCCGACGACCGGTTTGCCTTCGATCGCGGTCACAGGCGTCCATGTCGTTCCTCCGTCCACCGTGCGATAAACCGGTACGGCATCGGTCACACCGGGGAAGTAACCTGGACCAATATTGCCCATGACCCCATGCTTGTCATCGGTAAAGGCAAGGCAACGAACAAAGGTACCTTTCTGATCAAAGACCTTCTCCCACGTTTCTCCGCCGTCGGTGGTGCGGAAGATTTTGCCCGCACCATTCCCATAGAAGCCCAGCGACGGGTCGACGAAGAAGATGTCATCTTGCTTGCCCGGATACGTCTCGGTTGTGAGTTTGGTCCAGGTTGGCGACTCTTGTGCAACCGCTCCGAACGCAACCAACAAGGAGAAAAGCCAACCGAGGCACAGTCGAAGTGCAAGCGATTTCATGAGGCAGACCAAAGCGAGGAGTCGAAAAGAGGGATCTTCCCATAGTAGTTGGGGATCAAGTCGCTGGCCGACGGGGCTGACCTGAAAGAAAAAATGGAAATCCCGGAGTCCACCGGCTGGTGCTTTTGAAGTTGCGCACTCTCGTTTCCTCGAACCAAAAGTGGGAAAAAATCATAACCCGAAGCATCAGCGAGGGATCGGAAGTGGATCATGACGATCAAGTCTTAAGTCATTCCCTCGCTAACGCTTCGGGTTGGGATTGGCACGAAAAGCGCAACTTCAAAAGCTGGTGCCGGTGGATACGGGAGGTGCCGGTGGATACGGGGCGGAGTCGTTTGGTAGCCACGGCCGCGGAGGCCGTGGAATTGCCGGACTCAGTTGGCTGGGACTTCTTGGACGACCAGGAGGTTGTGGGTGTTGTTGAGCAACCCCGTGCCGGATACGTAGACGACTCGATCTCCGGTCTCGAGCATTCCGGTGGACTTGCCCCATTGCGTGACTTCTTGAAAAAGCTGTTCCGGATTGTCGAGGTGTTCGACTTTGTGAGGCATGATCCCCCAGAACAAGCACATGCGGCGCAAGGTGTGTTCGGAGTCGCTGACTCCGAGTGTTGGGATGTAATTGCGTTGCTTGGCCTTGACCCAAGCGGTCCCGCCGGTGCGCGAAGCGACCACGACCATTTTGGCTTGAATGGCTTCGGCAATATTCGCTGCGTGGTGTGTCACGGCCGAAGTGATCGGATGGACTCGTGAGAAGAATCGCGTCTTGTTGGGAGCGGGTTGATCCTTGAGCATCTTCTCTGTCGAGAGCATGATTCGATTCATGGTATCGACGGCGATGACAGGGTAATCTCCGATGGCGGTTTCACCGCTCAACATACACGCGTCTGCGCCATCGAGGATTGCATTCGCGACATCGCTTGCTTCCGCGCGGGTGGGTCGGCGGTTGTGGTGCATGCTTTCGAGCATCTGTGTGGCTACGATGACGGGCTTCATCTTCTCCATGCAGACCTGGATGATGCGTTTTTGGGCCACGGGTGTTTCAGCGACGTCGATTTCGACCCCGAGGTCACCACGCGCGACCATGACTCCATCCGCCGCGTCAACGATCTCATCGAGACAATTCAGGGCTTCGCGTTTTTCGATTTTGGCAATGACGAGCGCTTGGCCATCCATGGATGCGAGCAGGTTCTTGAGGGCCAAGACATCTTGAGCGGTTCGCACGAAGGACAGACTAATGAAGTCCACATCGTTGCGTGCGGCCCAAAGCGCGTTGTCGACATCTTCGGGACGCATGGCGGAAACCGAGAGAGCCACACCCGGGAGATTGATCCCTTGTCGCGAACGAATCGTACCGCGGACAGTAACCGAGCATCGCAATCGGTCACGAGTCTTCTCGACCACCTGCATCGTGATGGTACCGTCGGCCAGCATGATGCGGTCTCCGAGGGAGACTTCGTCCAAGAGCTTCGGGTAGTTGCTCGTCAGCTCGTTGGCAGAAGCGGGTTCCGTTCCACGGATAAAGTGGAGTTCCTGGCCCACTTCCACATCCATCGGATCTTGAAGAAGTTTTCCGAGTCGAATCTTGGGGCCGGCCAAATCGAGGAGGACGCCGATGGGAAAGCCAACTTGCTCCCGAACGCGTTGGATCTTGCCCAGAATTCGCGCGAAATCGTCTTGATTGCCATGAGCAGAGTTGATGCGAAAAACATCCACTCCGTGAATGACGAGATCTGCAAGAATCTTTTCATCTTCGCAAGCAGGACCAACCGTTGCGACAATCTTGGTTCGAGCTTCGCTCAGCGTATTTCGCGTCATGGCAGCACAGCGTCCTTGTTAGTGTCGTGGGCATTGTAGCGGCCATATTACGCAGTAGCAACGTAGGCTCGAGCGGCGAGTGTCAAAACGGATCTTCGAACTCGTCAAAGTCACAGATGTCATCGCCATCGGGATCGTAACCGAGCCATTCGCTGTCTTCTTCGTCCCAATCGTAGTCGGTTTCCCCAGCGTCACGCTGGCGGATCTCCAACATGGTTTCGAGGATTTTTGCAGGATCCAAGATTTTCGATTCCTTGGATGCCGCGTAATACTCGCCGAGGGTCGCACCACACAAACGCAATTCGCGAGCAATATCCGCCAGCGATCTACGGCTTCCATCCGGGTAGCGTTCGAGTTGTTCCCAGAACCTTTGGGCATCGTCACTCTCCCAGTCCCAGCCTGGCGGCCGATCGATGGCGACCGGATTTCGCATCGTTCGACAGGCGGGTGTCACGGGCTGTTTGGTCTCGAATTCGAAGAGATTCCTGAGCGCTACGTCCCGGCGGACCGTTTTGCTTTGGCCTCGAATCAACTGAGGAACTCCCGCTTTGGCGATACAGTCGCTATCGATGATCACGTGGACGACTCGATCATCTGCTAACTCTGGCCATCGATACTCAACCGATCGAAGCGAATGACCAAGAATTCGATCCAGTGCCCGAGCGCCTGTCCCTATCGCCTTGGCCTGCTCGGCTATGGCGTCGATGGCTTCGTCAGTGACTTCCAAAGTGATTCCGTGCAATTGAGCCACTTGCTGTCGCTGGTAAAGTGGCGATCGATGCGATGATTGAAACAGAATCGCGCGCAAGTCATCGCGGCCCAGTTCATGCAGGACTCCTACGTGGGCAAAGCGTCCAATGAATTCGGGGATCATGCCGTATTCGATCAGATCTTTGGTTTCGAATTGCGACATGACGGCTTGCGAGTCGGTGACCGCAGTGCCTGACTGAGAGCAAGAAATCTTGCTTTGGAATCCGAAGCTACTGCGACGCGATTGGAGACGATGAGCCACGATCTCTTCCAGTCCAGCGAACGCTCCTGCGCAGACAAACAAGATGCGGCTTGTATCGACTGGAGGGATCGAGACACTGTCGACCGCATCGCACACTCGCCCGTCAAGTAACGTCAGCAGCGAATTCTGAACCCCTTCGCCACTGATATCGCGTCCACCACCCACGCACTGGCGTCGGATCTTGTCGACCTCGTCGAGGAAGACGATACCCCGTTCGGCCTTTCGAGGATCATTGCCACATCGATGCAGTAACGCGCGAATCATGTCTTCGACGGGCCGCCCGCGATAACCGCTCTCGACCAGCGACGTGGCGCAGGCCGAAACAAATGGCACCCCCAGCAATTCGGCCAGGGTACTTATCATCATCGTTTTCCCGGAACCTGTCGGCCCGATCAGGAGAGTGTGGTTCCGCCCGAGATCCTCACCCTCCTGTGTCCGATGCGCACTCGATAAATAGTGCTGGTAAACGCCAACACACAAGGTTCGCTTTGCTGCGGTTTGCCCGTAAACCGTCCGATCCAGGGCCGCCTCCATACTCATGGGTGTCAGTAGTCGCCGAGAAGAAGGGCTTGGCGAAAAATCCGTCGACAGCATAGAAAAACACTCCCTTAAAAGATGACCATCCGATGCGAAAAAAGGGGGCCCCGAATGATAGCAGTGCTTGCCGAAGGTTGCCAGGAATCGACGACTTGTGCCCCTTGCGTTGTGCAATGAACACCGCTTGGGGTGGTCGTTGCAGGTGACTGTGGTAGCTTATGTCGAAGACTGTGCCCCCTGACAAATCCGTTTGCTTTGTTGATTCACGATGCACGACACCGATTTATTGATGACGATTGCGATTGGCTTGGGAGGGGCCTTGCTGTTCGGTTACGCGACCCAGCGACTGGGGTTGTCCCCGATCGTCGGTTATTTGATTGCGGGGATCGTCGTCGGCCCCAACACACCTGGCTACACCGCAGATGCAGAGATCGCCAATCAGTTTGCTGAGCTCGGCGTGATCTTGTTGATGTTTGGTGTCGGACTCCATTTCGACGTGCAGGAACTTTCGAGGGTTCGGAATTTATGCGTCCCGGGCGCAGGATTTCAATGCCTCTGCACCTTTCTTATTGGCTTGTTTACCGCGAGGCTGTGTGGATGGGAGTGGACTTCGTCCGCGGTCTTTGCATTGGCTATCGCTTTTTCCAGTACCGTCGTGGTCACTCGGATATTGGCCGATGCGAATGAGTTGCAAACCCATGTAGGCAACATTGCGATTGGATGGCTGATCGTGCAGGATGTGCTTGCCGTTTTGGTATTGGTGTTGCTTCCGTACATGACTCCGAACGAGCAGGGGGAGCAAGTGAATCTGGCGTGGGTGGCCACGGTTGCTATCGCCAAGATTGGAGTGGTCGCGGTTGCCATCACGTGGCTTGGGGGGCGTTTGATTCCGAGCATTCTCAAACGTGTCGCTGCCACAAAATCTCGTGAACTGTTCACTCTCACGATCTTGGTTTTGGTGCTTGCGATTGCCTTAGCGTCCTCCCGCATGTTCGGTATTTCCATGGCTCTCGGTGCCTTCCTCGCCGGTGTTGTGGTTGGACAATCGGAGTTCAGTTTACGAGCGGCAATCGATGCTTTGCCAATGCGAGATGCCTTCGCCGTTCTGTTCTTTGTATCGATTGGTATGCTGTTCGATCCCATCGTATTCACCCAATCCAAAGGGATGTTGCTGGCAACCACGTGCATTGTGATTCTTGGAACGCCATTTTTCTGCATTCTTGGTTTACTCGCGCTTGGCCAACCACTGCGGCTTTCTCTGCGTGTCGGACTGTCTCTCTCGCAGATCGGCGAGTTCTCGTTCATTGTGGCCAATCTCGGTCGACAACTGGGCTTATTACCAGACGAAGCCATGCATGTGCTGGTAACGGTTTCGATCGTTTCGATCGCTGCTGCTCCTATGATGCAATGGCTTGCTGTCCCAATCGCCGATTTCGCTCGCCAACGGTGCCGAGCCTATGTCCTGGAAGTGCATCGCCGCCCCTTTACCTTGCAGCCTGCGGAACGGAGCGAGTCAACATCCGAAGAATTGGAAGCGGATCATCGCGCTGTGATCATTGGATACGGACCCGTTGGGCGCACGCTAGCTCGCATCCTTTCAGAGAACGGGATCTCCCCTACCATCATTGAGTTAAATCACAATACACTCGCAACCATTCGTCAGGATGGATACAGTGGCGTCCTTGGCGACGCGACGCATCCTCAAACTCTCCTGCATGCCGGTATCGAGAATTGCGCGAGCCTGATTCTGAGCGCGTCGTCCATCCAAGGAGCCGAGGAGTTGATACGCGTCGCCCGCGAAATCAATCCAGAAATCAACATCCTAGTCCGGTCCACTTACCTCCGAGAACGAGAGCACTTGTTACGCGTTGGGGCGGACACGGTGTTTGCGGGTGAAGGCGAAACAGCGATGGCGCTGGCAGAGCATGTACTGCGCGAACTCGGAGCGACACCGGACCAGATCGATCGCGAGCGGGAACGCTTGCGATCCGAGATCTTCGTCGACTGATTCCGCAAACCGAAAACAGAACCAGGTATGGCCAAAAAACCAAAGTCGCCAATATCCAGCTCCATCCCCAAAGCGCCGGTGAATCGCTGGTTGGTTCCCGTCAAGAGTTTTTTGGAGATTGAAGCTGCCAGCGGTGTCCTGCTCGTCTTGTGCACCGTGGCCGCCCTCATTCTTGCGAACTCACCTTGGGCAAAACCGTTCGCTGACATCTGGCACACGCACGTGTCGCTGTTCATCGGCGATTACGGACTCGAAGGAGAGCTAGGGCATCTCATAATCAACGATGCTCTCATGACGATTTTCTTTTTCGTCGTGGGCCTGGAGGTAAAGCGAGAGATTGTAGGAGGAGAGCTTCGCGATCCTCGCAAAGCCCTATTGCCCATCGTTGGTGCACTGGGTGGTGTTCTGACACCAGCCACGATCTATCTCATGTTTCAATCGGGCGAGCTAGCCCAACGCGGCTGGGCTATTCCGATGGCCACCGATATCGCCTTTGTGGTCGGCATCCTAGCTCTCTTTGGTTCCAAGATTCCGTTCGGCCTGAAAATCTTTCTGCTCACACTGGCCATCGTCGACGACTTGATCGCCGTCTTGGTCATCGCGATCGTGTTCACCGAAGGCATCTCGATGTCGTATCTAACCATCGCGATTCTGGGGTTTGTGTTCACATACTTTCTCAATCGAATCGGAGTTCGTTCCGTCGCGATTTACCTGATGGTCGGCAGCGGCATCTGGATAGCCTTCCATCATGCCGGTGTCCATCCCACGATTGCAGGTGTGGTTCTTGGACTACTGACTCCAGCCAAGGCTTGGATCGAGAAACCGACGTTTGTTGAGGTCGTTCAAAACTACTGGGAGAAACTGAATGGAACTGAAGTCGATGAAGACGACGCGGATCTGCCTGTCGATATTGAACAACTGCAGTTCATTGCCCGAGAAGCGTTGTCCCCGCTTCATCGATTAGAAATGTTCTTACATCCGTGGGTCGCGTTCGTGATCATGCCGGTATTCGCCTTCGCCAATGCAGGGGTCCAACTCGAAGTCTCAGCCCTTACCGATTCTGTTTCTCTCGCGATTGCGGCGGGACTAGCCATTGGAAAGCCGCTAGGAATTCTGTTGTTTTGCTCCGTCGCCATCTGGCTTGGTTGGACGCAGCTTCCCAAAGGGGTTCGATGGCCTACGTTTATCGCTGGAGCATGCTTGGGAGGAATCGGCTTCACCATGGCTCTGTTTTTAAATTCCTTGGCGTTCCCAGCCGATCAGTTTCCAGAACTGGAATCGGCTGGGAAGGTAGGAACGCTCATGGGGTCGTGCCTCAGCGCCGCAGTTGGATGCGGTCTGCTGATTTGGAGCACCAGAAAACCTGCGAGTTAAGCCCCAACGGCTTGAACGGCTTTGACCATTGGACCAAGGACTGGCTCAATCACATCCTTGACGCCGGGAATCTTGTAAAGCCCTTCAACCACTTCCAACAGGCGTGTTAGGTATGGCTTGATGAAGGGGCCAAGCAACGTTTGAGCAGCGGCCGGCAGTTTATCCACTCCAAGTTTGTTATAGGAAGACGCTGCCTCCTCAATCTTGGTCAACGCACTCTTCGCACCGTCGACGTCCTTGATCCCTTCCAGCGTATTGGTCAGAATTTCGAAATTGCCGGAAAGTGATTTCTTGAGATCCGTCAAGTCTGGAAGATCCACTTTGGGAACCTCAGGTACCGGGGTGGTAGGAGCCACTGCCGTCGTAGCATCCTGCGGCCTATTGAACAAGAAGTTGTACCCGAGGTATCCCAAGACGGCCAAAGCCACAAGGGGTAGGATCCATTGCAATGGATTGCTCGAAGATGCAGCTTCTGCCGCACGAGTCGCCGACTCGACGCCTCGCGATGCCGTTTTGGATACATCACCCACCAATCCCATCACCCCTTGGAGCTCGGATGGCAGCGCCTTGGACAGAATGTCCTTTTGGCTGCCGAAAAGATTCGTCAACGCACCCACATCGAATCCACCAGCCGCTTTGGCTTGCTTGCCTACGACAGCCATGACAATGGGTGCCAAGAGCCCTAACAGACTGCCGATCGTCTTTTCATTGATGCCCAACATCTTCACCAGCGCGGAGATGATGTTGCCCTGCGAAGAACCTAACAGCATCGGCAGTAGCTTCGTCCCCATCGCAATCATGTTGGAAACGGACGATGAGCCCCCCCCAAGTAATCCACCAAGATTGTCGAGCATCGATGTATCGGTGTCTCGAAGTGCTGCGCTCAATTCGGAGGCACCACCGGAAGTTGATACTTTCTTCATCATGCCACCCAGCAGCATCGGAACCACCGCTTCCAGTGCGGATGCCGTCTGCTTCTTGTCCAGTCCGACTGCGGATCCCAACTGATCGGCGACTTGCCCTGTAATTGCATCCTTGACCATGTCCATCAAGTTCATTGCCATTGCTATTTGTTCCCATAGGCGAGAGGTAGGAAAATGGTACATCAAGATTGCGGTCAATATCGCACTTTCTCTCGCCATGTGCAGGCACGTCGAACGATATTTGCGTTATTTTTTTGCGACCGGATACGTCTTGGGCAATAGCGTCCGTTCTGGTAGCTTAAAACGCATGAGTCTGAATCAACTTGCATCGCAATTGTGTCACCGAGCCAGTACGTCGTCCCAGAGGCTGCGTCTGGCAATCCATCATCTCGGCCAGGGTGGGAGTATCATTGATTTTGGCTGCGAGGCACCAGGCGGACTCGAAGCCGGATTGGTGCTCGCGAAAATCTGCATGGCGGATTTAGCCGACGTTTCACTCCAGCCTTCGGATCGAACGCTGGGCCCATGGCCAATGGTGCAAGTGATGACCGACCACCCGGCGCGAGCATGCATGGCCTCGCAGTATGCAGGGTGGAAAATCTCGGTCGGTGAGTTTTTCGCCATGGGATCGGGGCCGATGCGCGCGAAACGAGGCCGTGAAGCGGTTCTCGACGCGTTAGCATTGATCGAAACAGGACATGAAGCCATCGGTGTCCTGGAATGCGATTCCATTCCCGGACCCGAGGTGTTGGAGTACATCGCAACGGAATGCAGTACCAAACCGGAACACGTCACGTTGTGCGTCGCACCTACCCGAAGTATTGCAGGTGTCACCCAAGTGGTCGCGCGTTCGGTCGAGACAGCCATGCACAAACTCTTCGAGCTCGGCATGGATCTTGGCAGCGTCGTTTCCGGCCATGGTGCTGCTCCTTTGCCCCCCATCGCCAAAGACTTCGCTAAAGGGATCGGTCGGACCAACGATGCCATACTCTACGGAGGGCATGTCACACTCTGGGTTCAAGCCAACGATGAGCAGCTGAAAGCTATGGGGCCCAAGCTTCCTAGCAGTGCTTCACGTGATTACGGCAAACCGTTCGCGGAGACATTCAAAGAGTATCAATACGATTTCTATCAAGTCGACCCAGGATTATTCGCACCCGCTATGATCACTCTCGTCAACATACGGACCGGGAATTCCTTCCGGTTCGGGCAACTGAACCCACCGCTGCTTCAATCATCGTTTCAAGAGGCGCACGATTGAAGCTGCAATTGGGAGTCTTGGGCTCACCTGATGGTTGGTATGTTCGGGATCTGCAACGGGCGGCTGCCGTACTTCCGGACTCGGATCGTGTCGAGGTCTTTCCACTGACTTTTGAAACGCTCAGCGTCACTTCCATCGGCGGAATTCAACCGACATGGAATGAAGTCTGTCACGCGCTCTTGGTCCGAACCATGCCCATGGGCTCGCTCGAGCAAGTCATCTTTCGGATGAATGCACTCCATGTCATCGAACGGTCCGGCACGCGGGTGATCAATCCCCCCCGCGCTCTCGAAATCGCTATCGATAAGTGGCTGACCCTGGACGTCCTTCGCAATGACGGTATCGAAATCCCTCATACTGTCTGCTGTCAGACACGGGATGCCGCCATGAAGGCGTGGCAGGATTGCTTTCATGGCGATTGCGTCGTAAAACCGATCTTCGGCGGCGAAGGACGAGGCATCATGCGCGTTTCCGATCCCGATATGGCTTGGCGAGTCTTCAGTACCTTAGAGCAACTACGAGCCGTCATCTACCTTCAAGAGTTTCTCCCGAGTCAAGGATATGACCTGCGACTCCTCGTTATCGATGACGCAATCTTCTGTGTTCGACGTGAGAACCCCGACGATTGGCGCACGAATGCCGGCAGAGGTGGCCGCTTCACTGCCCATTCGCCTACCTTTGAACAAGTGGACTTGGCCTTCCGTGCTGCCAAAACCGTTGGAGTTTGGATGGCAGGGATCGACATTCTGCCCACTTCCGAAGGAAGGAATGTGATACTCGAGGTGAACGCTGTTCCGGGTTGGCGAGCGACCGCCGAAGCCCTCCAAGTCGACATCGCTCGCTTTACGCTCGAACGTCTCAATCAATCACGAAAGGAATCAAAATGGGGATCGTTCTAGTCACGGTTTTGATGTTGATTGCCAGCAACGTCTTCATGACCTTTGCCTGGTACGGTCATTTGAAGGATCTCAAAGATCGGCCATGGTTCGTGGCGGCCATCGTCAGTTGGTTCATCGCCTTGTTTGAATACTTGCTGCAGGTCCCGGCCAATCGACTCGGGAGTACCTTCCTTAGTCTTCCGCAACTAAAGATCATTCAAGAAGTCATCACTTTGTGCGTCTTTGTTCCGTTCGTGGTGGTGTATAT
>JALOQW010000083.1 GCA_025459275.1 Pirellula sp. | reverse complement strand
GGGCCACGGCTCGTATATCTATCTGGCCTACCCGATTGATCCATGTGGCGTTATTCCAGAACTGAACGGTTCGATTCGAATCCGAAGTGCGGAACGAGGCTTTCGTCTTGGGTTTCGAGTGGTCTTCCCGTACGCAAAGCATCCAGCAACCCATGCTCCTGTGACCGAAGTGATTCTTGGGACTCCACATGACGGTGCGGGGCGGTGGTCAACCTCAACCATCCAAGATGTCGTGCCTAAGTTGGAGGAACGCCAACGTTTCTTGCGCCGCCGCGACGGTCCTGAAGTGGACCTGCGTGATCCCTATGTGGATGCAGTCGTGCTGAGCGTCTATGGCTATCCCGGCATTTCCCGAATCCAAGTCGACGATTTGGTTGTCGATGGAATGATTGCCCCGGGCATGCTGGCAACGGATCCCTCTGCCTCAAGCCGTGCTTTTCAAGAGGATATTCCGATTAGCGAACGCTTGCGGCTCCTTCAGGCTCGCGTTCCCCGCTGGATTCAGCATCAAGGTGAGAGTCTCCCTTATTTGCAGTCCCTTGGCTTCAATGCCGTTATTGCCCAACAGAGCAACGACATGCTCGTCCTGGATCAAGCCGCTGAGACGGGGATGGGGGTGATCATGCCTCCTCCTGCGACAATCCCCACCGATAGCCAGGCGGAGCAGTATCGTCCCGTAAGTGCTTGGCTCGTAGGGTTGTCACTCAATCAAGCTCAGATCGAGAATGCTCGCTCGCGCGTGGCGAGTCTTTCCCGATTCCCAGAAGCATTGGCAAGGCCAACCATTGGCGAGGCTTGGGAGCTGTACGGTTCCTACAGTCGATTAACGGATTGGATTTCGGTCCCAATGCCGTTGGCAACCACGGTTCGGTCAACCCAAGAGACCTCTGGAATTCTTCAATCGGACTTGAGACCGATCGCGGGTCGCAGCTCACCGATCACTTCGCTCTGGACGCAGATGCCCAATGAGTGGATCGCTCAGCGTCAAGTTGCGAGTTCCATTCTGGGAAGAGAGCCCTGGCTGTTGCCGGATCACGATCGATTGCAGGCGAGACTTCAAATCATGCGCAGCATCATGCACGGAGCGCGAGGCTGGATCTTCCGCTCCCCTACGCCACTGGATGCAGGGGACGAAACCTCCACCGTTCGGGCTGCTTCGTATGCTGGTTTGAATCGCGAAATCGAATTACTCTTGCCCTGGATTCAAGCTGGGGAGTCCAAGTGGCGAACCATTCCGATCCAATCGAATGAATATGCAGCGTCGATCCTGGAAACCCCCAATAGCCAATTGGTGATTGCGGTAGCCGCAGGGGCGTCCGATCAAATTTGTAGCCCAGCTCCAACGACGGAGCGTCTGACCTTTACCTTACCCGTGTCCGGCCAAGCCCGCGAAGTGTATCGCATCACCCATGCGCAACTCGAAAGATGTGCCACACAAGCGACCGCCGGCGGGATGGTGGTTGTCATCGATCGTCCTGGATTGATTGAACACATCGTGTCGGTCATCGACACGGCCCCGATCACTTATCTTCGAGAGACGCTGTCGCGCCTTGCGCCCGAGTTGACCGAGAACCGGATCGATATTGCAACTCAAACATTGCAGGTAGCGCAGATGACACTTGTTGCGCGTCAGCTACCTGAATCCGATCCGGCTTGGGAGCAGATTCGCCAAGCCCAATCCGCAGCCCGCGCTGCTTCGAACTTTTTGGTTCGCTCGGAATTCGCTCGGGCCTGTCAAGCCGCGGATCAAGCAACATTGCAAGCCCAGCGCGTACTTCGTGCATCCTGGGAAGAGGCACTTTCGCAATTCCAGGGAGTCTCAAGCAGCCCATTGATCGCGTCACCGCTCGGCATGCCATTGCACTGGGAATTGGATCGTGTCTTGCAAGGACGCGTTTGGGAATCTTTGGCTGTTCCTGGAACCCCCTTTGTCAACCTCGAAACATGGCGCTCAACCGGTTGGCGAAGTGATCATCGATTGGAGGAATCGATCGAAAGCGCGGTCGGGATTACTGCAGAGGTTGGCCCCAGCGGCACCCCCACCATGCTGATCTCCGCAAAAAGTCGCAATGGACAGCCCGTTCCTTCCGGATACGCAGGGGCGTCGATGCGAGTTACGAGCCCTCGGCTGAACATTCCTTATGGTGCTATGGTTCATATCGAAGGGCTCGTTCAAATTGCTTCGCCTGCCAATGAGTCGCAGTCAGGCCTTTTGATCTGCGATAACTTCGGTGGAGAAGCACTAGGGCAGTTGGTTTCTTCGTATGATCGATCGGAAACACTCTGGCGTCGCATCAGCTTGTTCCGACTAGCAACTCATGCGGACGGGCTGGAGATCTACTTTGAGACCCGCGGACAAGTACAAGCCGCCGTTACCGATTTGACCGTACAGATGATCATGCCCACGAACAGTCGCGGTGTGCCTGTCAGCACAGAGATCTACTCTATTCCAGAACCGTAGCACGTGGTGGACGCATTAACGACGTAACCTGCTGGGTTCCTGAGGCGCAACGCCCCACTTCACTCACAACACCAACTCCCTCGCAAATCCATCGATAGCGAACGTCGCGACGGTCGGACTCTTCCCGACAACGTCGCAAAAGGTTTGGTGCTTTAGGAAACGCCGACGGTGTTTTGATGCGTCGGCGATGTGACCGAAAGCTGCGAACGACTTAGAGCATTTTCGCGAGCCGAGCACACAGATCTGCGGTTCGGCAGCTGTAACCCCACTCATTGTCATACCAGGAGACGATCTTTGCAAGCTTGCCCTTGTCGCCAAGCACTTGCGTAAAGTCCGCCGCGAAAATACTCGAGTGCGGGTCGTCGATGATGTCACTGGAAACGATCGGATCTTCCGTGTAGCACAGGATTCCCTTCAGAGGTCCATGCGCAGCCTTCTTCATGGCCGCGTTGATCTCTGCAACGGTCGTTTCCTTCTTCAGGTTCACTGTCAGGTCGACCACCGAACCGGTGGCAACCGGCACTCGCATAGCGATCCCTGTCAGCTTTCCTTTAAGTTCGGGAATCACCAAACCGACCGCGGAGGCCGCACCCGTCGTTGTGGGGATGATGTTCAGTGCAGCAGCTCGCGCTCGATACGGGTCTGAGTGCGGAAGATCTTGCACGCGTTGATCGTTCGTATACGCGTGAACCGTCGTCATCAAACCGCTCTCGATGCCAAACGTCTCGTGCAAGACCTTGGCCACAGGTGCAAGGCAGTTCGTCGTGCACGAGGCGTTTGAGATACACTTGAGATCCGCCGTCAACTTATCGTCGTTGACCCCAAGAACGCAGGTCAAATCCGCTCCGTCCTTGGCTGGGGCACTCAAAACCACGCGTTTGCAGCCAGCCGTCAAGTGCGAGTCGTAACCCGGCTTGCCATCCTTTGCACGAGCCGTAAAGAAGCCGGTACTTTCGATCACGATGTCCACCTTGTGTTCCGCCCAAGGCAGCTTCGCGGGGTCCTTTTCCGCCAAAGCCAGAATCTTCTTGCCATTAACGATCAGGTGGGAATCGTCATATCCGATCTCCGCATCGTACCGACCGTGCACGCTGTCGTACTTCAAGAGAGTGGCAAGCATCTGATTGTCCGTCAGATCGTTCACTGCCACGACTTCAAACTCGCTTGATCGGGACATCAAATTCCGAAACGTCAAGCGACCGATACGTCCAAAACCATTGATCGCAATGCGAATAGCCACAGGTCAGTATCTCCGACTGGAAAGGATCAGCAAAAGGATTCGAGCCACCATTCGAGGGCCGGATGACAACCCGCATCCCACGAATTGCAGGAGAATATAGCCGGGGCTCAAAACCTCATCAATGACTCGAACATAGGAGTCACGATAGAACACGCCGTTGCAGAGACAATCAGGAATACTATGGCTGTTCGATGGTCCTTAGAGCCCATTAACGCCGGTCAACGATCCTTCGCGACTTGCCCTCGCTCTTTGGAAGGGAGCCTTCGGGAACGTCGACGACTTGCACTCGAAGCTGAAGATTGTTGAGGAGTCGCTCGGCGATCCGTTTCGGGTCGTGCCATCGATCTTCGACTTCCAGCATCAGTTCGTCCAAGGCTCCGACCCGGTTGAGGGTCAACCGATACTCACCGACCTCAGGGAACTCACGTACCAACGAGTCGATGCTTGACGGGAAAACGTTCACCCCTCGCACAACGAACATGTCGTCGGCCCGACCGATGATCCCCCCCTCTAAGCGAACGAATCCCGAAGCGTTCTTTCGCTCGTACTCCGCGACTTCAGCAAAGACGGGATTGACCAAGTCTCCCGTTCGATAGCGAATGACGGGCGCTCCCGTCCTCCCGAGGCTCGTCAATACCAACTCCCGCAATCCCGAAAGCCCTGACTCCGGATCCGGTTCCTTCTCCAACGGCAGGAACTCCGCAATGAACTCCGTCTCGATCACGTGCAAGGCTCGGCCATCGCGGCTGCCATATCCCCATGGTCCTATTTCCGTAGCCCCGGCGTGATCCATGACTTGCGCGCCGTACAGTGACTCGATGGTTGAGCGCACACTGGGAACACATCCGCCCGGCTCTCCCGCAACAAAGACGCATCGTATACTCGAGTCTCGCAGCGACTGACCTCGACTCTCCGCCTCACGTCCCAAATGAATCGCATAGGTCGGTGTACTGAAGAGTACAGTAGGTTTGGCTGAGTCGATTAGATCAATCCTAGCAACAGTCGGCATTCCCCCAGATGGAATCACCATGCACTGCCGACGCAAACACGCATCGTGTGCACTCCAAAACCCGATGAATGGACCGAAGGAAAATGCCATCAAGACACGGTCCTTGTCTTCGATCCCACAAGCATCCAAGACATATTGCCAAGTACCGACCCACCATGCCCAGTCCTCGTCCGTATCGAGCACAACCATCGGCCGCCCTCGAGTACCACTCGTTCGATGGTAACGTCGATACCGATCCATTGCATACGAATGGTGCAATGCAACTCCAGATGGATCGTCGTTGATCCAATCCGTTTTTTTGGAGAATGGAAATTGTTCCAACTCCGCGATGGAGCGGATCGAATGCGGAGCGTTCTTGAACTTCTCCCGGTAGTACGCGTTGTCGCGAATCACGACTTCGAGCAGCTGATTGAATCGTTGAACCTGGTACTGCTCAAGCTCTTGTCGTGTCCATCTCTGACAACTAGCGCGAGATTCGCGGTCCTGCATCATGGTGGCACGCATGGTTCATTTTCGTCGAATGCGTAAGGAAAACTCTGGACTGTCAGCATACAGCATGGCGAGGTCATTGATCTTCGCATAAGCACGAGCATATTCGAACGGACCCGAAATTTCGAGTAGCCCTAGTTCGTATGCCAGCCGATCAGAGTGCCCCGGCAAGAGAACTCGGACGTCAAAAGGGATCCGCCCCGGTCTCAAATGGTTTACGTGCTGAACCAGATTCGTGGTGCAGTTGTTAGTGAGCGTGTCGTAAAACTCTGGTTCGCGATACAGCTTGTTCGTCCGATTCAACATATCGACCAGCAAGTTTTGGACCTGTTCCGGAGTCGCATTCCCCTTGTACAGAAAGACCTCAACGTCACGAATCGATGTCCGCAACAGAATCAGGTCCCTTTCGTCTCCGATCACATACATCAAAGGGTACTTGCGACCGGCTCCTCCAACCGCTGTATAGGACTCATCGGCTCCCAACCTCGCCTCTACGGAAATCACAAAATGCCGCCCATCGGCCAGACCGAAACTGAACATGGTGTGGGCCAGCAGTTGTGTTTCCTTGAACGGGACCACGATGAAATCGACGGTCTTCACGTCTTGAAGTCGAAAACTCAGATCGTAGTATCGGACATCGTAGTCGTCCTCCGTACGATACCTGCAATCTCGCACATAGCGGATATTGATTTGGTCACCCTCAAACTCCGCAAAGGGCAACACGGCGAGATCGGCACGAAAGATCTTCCGATCCGTCTCCGGGACCTTTCGCGGCACGAGCAACGACTTGACTCGGGCATTTTGAATGAGCGGTGACGAGCAACCGCACACGCACCAGCAGCAGGCGCAGACGGCAATCCAGATTACCGAGAAGACACGAAATGGATGGTCCGGGCTTGACGGCATTTCCCTCTCAATCCCTGAGAATCAGTTGCTCCACTCTTTGAAGCCCTGCTGTGATTATCCCACAAATCCACCGCATGGCACAATGCTAGTTTACTGACCTGATGCAGTGGATCTTGCCAAAGATCCTTGAGCGCCGGGAAGTTTGGCAACTTCCATTACGTTCGTTCCACGGTGTCGCGCTTAAACGCCCAACATCTTTGCTAGCGCACGAAGGGCCGTCGACCATTCGGGGCGTGTCTGCAAGTACGGTTCCCACCAATCCATCAGCGACGGCGCTAACTCGCTTTGAAGGTCGACACTTCCTGGAACAGCGATTTGCCACTGCTCGATCGCTAGCGACGCCGTGGCTTCGTCACACTTGGCTAGCTCAAGCACCTCGGCCGCAGCCAAAGCCGGCGGAAGCATCGCGAGCGGCGCCAATCGACGGGCAACACCAAAGCCTAAATGCTCATTGAACCCCGGCAAATCCAGATTCAATTGCGATACCAACCACGCCAGTCGAACAACCTCCGGTAACTCGGACATGGGATTCGTTAAGATGGCTTCGATACGCACGAGGTTCTGATCAAGATGCGCTTTTCCATACCCGCCAAGAATGGGTTGGATCCCAAGTACCTGGCACTCGTCCACAAACAGATCTTTCTCCGTAAGCCGCTTGAGGTGAGCCAAAAGCCCTTGGCCATATCCAAGCCACTGATCCTGTAGCGGCCGGATACGAAGTGCGCACTGCTCCATGTACTTCGGAAACATCTGCAGAAACGCTGCCTCGATATCGGTAATCATCCCTGCCAGCGAAGCCGAATGCGCTTCCGCAACGGAAGCGCCGGCGCGCTTTCTCAGTACAGATGCTGCCAACTCCGAGTTGGAATCGATCTGAGATCCCATGGCGATCAAGTCATCCCAAAAACGTTCCGTATCAGGAAACGACATGCGCGCAATCCACTCTCCCAATCGCTTGGCGTATGGACCCACATTGCTTGCAACCTGTGGATCCGTAACTCGGTCAGGAAACTTGGAACAAGCCTCTGCGGAATGGAGAGCGCTGGCAGAGAGATTGGGCTTCCAATTCAAATGCATCAATAAGCCTGCTTCCTGAAGATTGATCTAGAGGCCATGGTGATGGATGACCGGGCGTTTGCACTGCTATCATGCCGAACTTCCCCACGAGGTCTGCAAGAGCCTAGCATTGAAATAAACCAAGAGCAACTTCGAATCCAAACGGAGAAAGACCTCACGCACCAAGCCAATGAGCAAACCACCCCACCATCCCTGATGCGACAATCAACCATGGTGCTGCAACCTTCGTTCTTGTCAGCAACGTCAGGCAAACAATCGACATCGCAACGACAATCCAATCCGTCTTCCCCTCGGTTATCTGGGTGGAGTGCAATGCGAGCCGGATGCCGAGATTCAACATCACTCCCACCACGGCCGCAGTGATTCCGCGGAGCAACGACGCCAGTCTGGGCCATTGCTCGATTTTCTCGACGTACGGTCCACCGACAAAGATGAACATGAAGCTCGGAATAAACGTCACCCACGTGGTCAGAGCCGCACCCAAGCTCGCCGCAATCCATGGATTGAATCCGTCGGGATGCTGCCAAGCCCCCACAAAACCGACGAACTGCAGAACCATGATCAAGGGTCCAGGAGTTGTCTCCGCAAGTGCCAATCCAGACATCATCTGCGGCGATGACAACCAACCATAGGTATCTACGGCTTGTTGAGCCACATACGGCAGTACGGCATACGCGCCTCCAAACGTAACAATCGCCGCTTTACTAAAAAAGATTCCTTGACGTGCCAATGTCGAATCCCAACCGAGACTGACGCCAGCCATAACTGTCGGCAGCAACCACAGGAAACCACATGCGACCAAGGTGACGCAACTAAGACGCAACGAAACTGGATCGAGCGCACGCAATCGAACACTCGGTGACGAAGCAGATCCTGTGGATTGGATGAAATGGCTTGATGACACAGGAAATTGTCGCGGCAGAAACACACTTCCCAAAAAGCCGATACATGCCGCACCGATCACAATGGCGATAAAGGACACATCCAAGAAGAAGATCAATCCGAATGCTGCAGCAGCCAGGCTCCACAAGCCAGGCGTTGCCAGCGTTCGTCCCCCAATTCGAAAAACCGCCGACAGGATCAGTGCGATGACGGCCGCGTTTAAGCCTCGAACCACAGCGGTCATCCATGCAGCTTCTTGCCCTAACACAAACAAGATGCTCAGCACGTAAAGCAAGATCGCCGAGGGCAATACAAACAGCCCTCCGGCTGCCAGACCGCCGACAACGCCGTGAAGCCGCCAGCCGATGTAAGTCGCTAACTGCTGGGCTTCCGGACCAGGCAACACCATCGTGAATTGCGTCGCTTGCATGAAGTGTTGTTCACTCATCCATCGACGCTGCTCAACGAGTCCCCGATGCATGATCGAGATTTGGCCTGCGGGGCCTCCAAAGCTGATGCATCCTAGCTGCAACCAGTAGACCAATGCCTCGCGGAACGAGGGGTGCCCTTCATCGGGTGCATCATTCGTTGCACTATTGTTGCGCAATGTAGACATCGACTTGCTGCCCCACCGTTGCCTCAATCGCATCCGGATCTACTTCATAGATGATCTGAAGTACACGAGTATCAACTCTTTCGCTGACTGTCCCTGTCAAGGAGCGTTTCGGAATCACCTGCGGTTCCGTGCGAACGAATCGGATCGAGACTTTCACTTCTGGACGTCCTCGCACCATGGCTGACGCCGGTGCACTCTCTTGAAATCGGGGGATCTCCGATTCATCGATATCGACTCGGACTTGAAGAGTGTCAATGTTACCTAAGGTAAGGAGCGGAGTGGAGACAATCGATGCGGGAATAAACTCGCCTGCCCGAATCTTGACGCTTAGTATGGTGGCATCTTTCGGGGCAACGATCGTGTGCAAATCCAGTTGGGTTTGTGCTCGCTCGAGGTTCGATACCGCTTGAGCCAGGATCGCTTTCTGAACTTCAACGGATGGTGCCACCGGTTTTCCGTCGAGAAGCTCCAGGCTGGCCTGCGATTCGTGGACACGGGCTTTCGCTTCCAAAGTCCTCGCGCGGGACGTCTCAAGATTGAGTCGCCTTAAATCGAGTTCCTCGACGGAGATCGCGTACGCACCTAGTGCTTGGGCCCGATCCAGTTCTCGTTCACTATTTCGCTCGGCGGCGATCGCTTGTTCCAACAACGCGGACACCGCTTCGAGACGCGCGCGTGAAACCTCCGCTTGTCCAGTCAACTCGAGTAATTTCGCTTTCTGCGCATTCACTTCAGCTTCAGCCACTTTCAAGTCGGCCAATGCGGACCGACGATCCAATCGAATCAAGGCATCCCCTTTCTTGACACGGCTTCCCGGCTCGACCATCACCACCTCCACCACTCCCGGTATTTGGGAGCCAACCGTCGTGGCTTCGCCGATTGGCTCAAGGATCCCAACGCCACCGATGTACTCGGAACTGGAGTTGCTTTTCGTAAACGCATGGAAAGCCGGGGATGTCGGCGGGGACGTACGATCAGCGGCCGTTTTGGGTCTCGGTGTGTTTTTGGAAATCAGATAAATCGCGTACCCCAACAGTAAGGTCGCCATCGAGAAGACCACGATGTTGAACAAGGTTCTCATGAATTGCTGGTTCATTTTCTTTGTTCCATACTCAAGATCCGTCCGTCAGCCATCGTTGCAATGTAATCCGCAAACGGGTAGATGCGGGAATCATGCGTGACGACGACGACTGTTCGTTGACCGTCGCTAGCCACGCTCTGAAGTAGTTCCATGACGGCATGCCCAGTATCCGCATCCAGTGAAGCCGTCGGTTCATCACAAATAACAATGCTCGGTTGATGTGCAAGTGCTCTCGCAATCGCCACGCGCTGTTGCTGGCCCCCCGATAACTGGTTCGGATACTTGTTCTTGCTCGCACCCAGGCCTAACCGATCGAGCAGTTCGTAACTGACTCGCTTGGCGTGAGCCAACGTACTCCCTTGGACAACCAAGGATACCGCCGCATTCTCAGCAGCAGTCAACGCCGGGATCAGATTGAACTGCTGGAAAATGAACCCGAGATGCGAAGCGCGAAAATCCACCAATTGACTCTTCCTCAGCTTCCAAATCGACTTGCCTAGGATTTGCACGGCTCCCGCTGTCGGGGTTAGCAATCCCGCCAGGATGGAGATCAAGGTTGTCTTGCCACAGCCACTCGGCCCGACAAGAAAAGTCGTTGCGCCCGCTTTGAACGCGATGTCAATGCCGTGGAGGACCCGAACCTCCGATTGCCCGCGTCCGAAGTCCTTTACGATACCCTGACACACGATCGAATACTCTTCGTCGACCGCACGAGGATCTGCATGGGATGATCGCCTAAACCACATGATGTGTCCCAAGTCTCCGATCACCCACGAAACACGATGGCAGGATCTACGAACAACAAGCGACGCAACGCAAATATCGAGGAAATAAGGATGATTACGGCGGCAACACCTCCTGATGCCGCTCCAATCCACCAGGGTAAGTAAAAGCCCGCAAAGTTCGGGCTACGCCCAGCAAACTCAAAGAACGCAGCGGCTCCACACAGACCAAGACTGAACCCCGTGAAACCCACCACGATCGCCTGAAGGAACACCATCGCCACAAGCTTAGAATTCCTCAAACCAATCGCTTTGAGAACTGCAAAATGACGAAGATTCTCCAGCACAAAGAGATTGAACATCAATGCAACCACGCAAATACCGACCAAGACTCCTAAGGCAACCACCGTTCCGAAACTGATCGGAATCCCCGTGTTATCCACCACGTACTGAATGGACTTCTTGCGGAACTGCTCCGACGTGAGAGCGAGTAGTCCTGTTCGCTCACGGATCGATAAGGCAACATCATCCGGATCATATCCAGGCATAGAACGGGCCAACACAAACGACATTTGATTCCGTCCATTGTTCGTGTACTGAAGTGCTTGCGAGTAACGCGAAAAGAAGGTGATGGCAGATGTGAACTTAGGCGAATCCTTCACAACAGCCACCACCACTGCCCGTCGATCATTCAATTCGACCGTCTTCCCCAATTGGATCGTCTCCCCTCGCCAAACCTTGCCGAAACCATCGCGTCCCACTGCAACTGCGTCCGGTCGGCGAAGCTCTTCCAATGATCCAAGTACGACCTCCGTCGGCGTTCCAATCAATGAGGCATCATCCACGCCGATCAAGATCGCAGATTCCAATTCACCTGATCCCGTCCGAACCGTTACGTTGGATTTAAAGAACGGAATGGCCCACGCAACTCCCGGCACGCCTCGGACTCTGCCTAACTCCGTGTCTCGCAACGGGAATACCGTGTCCAAATTCTTGACTCCGGGATCCATCACCCAGATATCCGCTTGGGGAACATCCTCAATGACCGCCCCCGCCCGAGCGAGAAGCCCAAGGAAAATGCCAACTTGTTGATTGATCAACAGCGTCGAAAAAGCCACCCCCACCACCAAACCAAGGTACTTGGCTCGATCGTGCAAAAGCATCTTAAGTGCAATCAACCACATCTTGTCTTGAAGCCCCCTTCCGATATACTACACCGATTATTGTATTAATTCGGTGCAGAAAACAAGTGTAGATTCAATCCGTTGTTTGAATTTCTTCCCAAGAAACGTGGTCGACCGAAAAACCAGGCTCTTCGAGATGCCATTCTCGATGCGGCCAAGTCGTTGTTCTTCGCGAACGGCGTCTTCGCGTCGTCCATGGATGCCATCGCTGAAAGGGCGGGTGTTTCCAATCGCACCATCTACAGCCACTTCGCCAGCAAAGAAGATCTTCTCTGGGCGGTCGTTCAACGAGAAGGGGAGCGCTTTCGATTGGGTGCGCCTTCGAGCCAGCCGGCGAATGAGAATGAGTTCTGGGAACAACTGGCAGAGTTCGGGCGTTCCCTTCTCCGGCTACTCAGCGATGCGGATATCAATGCCCTTGGTAAGCTTTTGTTGTGTGAATCGCAACACCACCCAAAACTAGCACAGCAATTCTATTCCTGGGGCCCTCTGCAAACCCGAAATACCCTTGCCCGTTTTCTCGATCATGGCATCGAACACGGTTGGCTCACGGAAGTGGATTCTCAATCGCTCGCATCGCAGTTGATCGGGATCTGGCAAGCCGAATGGCACCTCGAGCAGCAACTCGGCTTACGAAAACCTCTTACGACCAGACAGATCCACAGCTATGCCACACATGGCGTCGCGTTGTTGCAACGCGCTTATGGCAAGAAGAAGACGAACGTCGTTGGTGCCAAGAAGAAATAGCCTCGCGAGACCA
>JALOQW010000437.1 GCA_025459275.1 Pirellula sp. | reverse complement strand
GGTTTCCTGTGGCGAAGAATGGGAATTTTCTTCTTTCCCAGCCCGTTTTGGGAATTTTCGCCAGTAGCGGACGACAGGTCTGATTCACATCAGGAAACAACCCGCAAACAAGCGGGCGGGCCTCACAGGCTTTAACTCTCGGACCTGTCGCCTGTGGGGCCTCAATCAGGAGGTCCGTCCGTGTCAGACAACCATTCTATCAATCTCGCTGATGACAATTTCGTTCGCAGTGTCATCAATCGTCAAGTTGGAAAGCTAATCGCCAAGTCCGACTTCACCCAGCAGGATCGTAGTGATCTGGTCCAGGAGGTCTACGTCCGAGCGACGAAGAGCCTTCGACTCTACGACCCATCAGTTGGCCATCTTTACCCGTACGTTTGCACCGTGGTGCAACGTCACCTGGCTAACGTCGTTCGCGATCGCTCGGTATCAAAGCGCGCGACCGCCGGCCGCGTCAGTCTCAGCAAGAGCGTCCGCAGTGATGACGGCGGTCCGGTCGAAATGTCCCAGACCTTACACCACCAAGATCAAGATCGACGACTTGGCAACGTTCATGTCGAAGCTGCCAGAAAAATTCCAAGACATTCTCCGTCGCCGTCAAACCCACTCGATCACCGAGATTTCTCGCGACCTCGGCATCCCTCGCACCACACTGAACGACTGGATGGTGCAGATCCGCAAGCTCTTTGAAGAAGCGGGATTTGACAGATATCTCGAATCGTAACCGTCAACTCACCCGGGTACCGGGTATTCCAACAGATAGAGAAAGCAACTTTTCAGTTAACACGATTCATCAACCAAAAGGAATTCCAGTCAATGAGTGCACCCAACATGAATATCGATCAGCGAGTCACTGTTTCGCTCGCCTTGCAGCGATACCTGCGAGCGGTCGAACGCTTCGAAGCCGCTTCCAACGAGTTCAATGAATCCTGCCAAACGATTCGTGAGGCAATTCCTCGTGAGAGTCGATTCGTCGCCAACATCCTGCATCGACACTATCTGGTGACCAGCGATCGCGAAGGCAACTTCGAGGTCGAGTCAGTCGACACGGTTTGATTCGAAGCCTGTCATCCCCCTCTTCGACCTCCTCGCTGAAAGATCCGCAGGCGATGTCAACACGACTCTTACCTCATGAACCCGGTGATCGGAAGTGCCTGAAGTGCAACGAAACGTTTCGTTCCAAGAGTGCAGCTAATCGCATTTGCAAGAAGTGCTCGCAGATCAATGCGTCGCTGAAATTGAGCGAAGCACAGATTGCTCGGGAGAGAGGCGCGAAGCGACTGAACGGCAATCTGATCGAGGAGCAAGACACCTACGAGATGAACTTCTTGTAAGCACCGATTTCATCAGCATCGCACCCTCAAGACAGTTAACCCCGAGCACCTATGTCACAATCCATCACTCAAACCGAAGCGAACGATAAGACGCTGCTGACTTACTCGGCGCTCAACACGTTTCGCAATTGTCCTCGCAAGTACAAGAACCGCTATCTCGATAACCTTCGGCCGCGTGAGCGAGCAGAAGCGTTGTCGTTCGGCAGCGTAATCCATACGGCGATCGAGCTTTGGTATCGGTCGACGGACGCTGAGTCTCGGCTTCGTGATGTCCTTGCCTACATCGATGATGCCTTTGAGAATCGCGTGGTCGATGCAAATCTAATGGTTCAATGGCATTTGGCAACGGCGATGATCCGTGGTTATGCCGAACGCTACGCGACTGAAGAATTTGAAGTCATCGAAGTCGAGAAGGAATTCGTTGGTGAGATTCGCAATCCGGACACCGGTCGGCAGAGCCAGACCTTCCGAATCGCCGGCAAGGTCGATGGCATCGTCCGGTGCCATGACGGTCTGTATCTGCTCGAGCACAAGACCGCTTCCAATGTCGATGCGAGTTACCTCGATAAGCTGTGGACCGATACCCAGATTGCTCTCTACTGCCATTACCTGCGAGAGCAAGGGTATCCGATCGTTGGCGTGATCTACAACGTCCTTCTCAAGAGTCGGCTTAAGCAAGGAAAAGGCGAGACTCAAGAAGAGTACGAAGTTCGCCACGCGGAACTCGCGGCCAAAAACAAGAGCGGCAAATCGACTGCGAAACGCCAGCTGCCTGAGACGGATGAGGAATTCCAATCTCGGCTGATGGATTGGTATTCACGTCCAGAAGCCTTCCATCGCGAGTTCATTTATCTCTCCGAGGATCGGCTCGCCATGTTGCAAGAGGAGGTCTGGGAGATCACCCAGCAATACCTCGATGCCCGGCGGCGCGGCAAATGGCTGCTGAATACCTCGAACTGTTTCTCGTACCAACGACCTTGCGAGTACTTGGCCTATTGCCAATCGGGATTCAACGCGAACGTCGCTGACAATCTGTACGAGATTGCCCCACCGCACGAAGAGCTTGCAAGTGTTGATTCGGATTCCCAACCCTTTTGAATGGAGACCATCTCTGAATGTCCATCGCGCTACCTACGCAACCCACGACACCTGTCACCGATTTTGGAAAGCTAACTTTGCTGACGTACGGAAATCCCAAGGCTGGGAAAAGTACCCTAGCTTCCAAATTCCCCAAAGCGATCTTTTTCGAATGCGAACCAGGTCTGAATCATCTGTCGGTCTTCAAGGTTCCCACGTATCGGTGGGAGGATTTCTTGGAAGCCTGCAAGTTGATTGCCAAGGGGGATCACGATTTCAAAACCATCGTGATCGATACCGTGGACAACGCCTTCAAGATGTGCTCCGAGTACATGTGCGCAAAACATGGGATCGAATACGAGGGGGACATGGCCCACGGCAAGGGATGGGCACTCGTCAAAAACGAATGGCACCGCGTTCTGACACGGCTTGCTAGTTTGCCTTACGGTCTGATCCTCATCTCCCACGCGGTGGACAAGACGATCGAGACGCGCACGGGCGAGTTCACGAAAACGCAGCCGAGTCTCCCTGACCGTGCACGCAACGTCGTCCTGGGCTTGGTCGACATCATCCTCTTTGCGGAAACGGTCGCCAGAAAGGATGCAGAGGGGAACATCGTGATTGACCGCGTCTTGAGGACAAAGCCTCATCCTACGTACGAAGCCGGTGATCGGACGGGACGTCTCCCTGACGTTCTTCCCCTCGATTACGGCGCCTTTGTGAAGGCATTTGAAGCGACTCCGACCGCGAAGACCGGCAACGGTTCGGCAGCGCCCAGTAACAACGTGCCGGCAGTTCCACAGATTGGAAAGGCGAAACAATGAACGAGCACGACCCCTATGAACCCCGAGATGCGGCCGTCGATCTCTCGTCCTTCGACGATGAATTCAATTCGGCCCAGGCTGCGAGCCAAGAGGAGGTCCCTGATGGCAAGTACCAGACTCGGATCGATTCGGTTCGCTTGGACTCGAGTCAGAAAGGAGATCCGATGATCAAATGGGATCTGCAGATTCTCTCTGGCGCCCAGGCTGGCAGGCACATCTTCAAGAACTCGGTGATTACCCAAGCCTCGTTGCCGTACGTCAAAGGCGATCTGAAAACCCTCGGGATGGAACTGGCCAAATTCAGTGAATTGGCCGGTCGTCTGGAGGAACTGCTCGATGTGACCTTGGAAGTCACGAAGCGGACGCGTGGTGATTACACCAACGTCTACTTCAATCGACGCATTCGGATTGCAGTCGCGCCGACTGGCGACATCCCACAGGACGGTATGCCGTTTTGATGTGTAGACCCGCGTGATGCTGGGACGGAACAAGCGAAGAAACCGGTGACAGTCTTCGCTCCGTCCCAGCTTTCTCTCCATTAGGGAAAGGGATCAAGGATGGCTACTGAGTTGGAACTCCCGTTTCCTCCGAGCATCAATCATTTCTACAGCTACTACCAAGGGCGGCCCGTGCTCTCGAAGGATGCACGCGCCTATCGCCATCAGGTTCGTCGCCTTGCGATCGCCAAGGGAATCAAACCAATGATGGGGCCATTGGCAGTCCGCATCGACATCACTCCACCTGATGATCGACGAAGAGATTGCGATAATGTGCAAAAATCGGTCTTGGATGCACTTCAACACGCAGGCGCATTCTGGGACGACTCTCAAATTGTTTGGTTGCTCTCAATCAAGCATCCCTCGCAATCAGCAGGCATCGTACACGTCCAAGTCGATGAAGCCAAGTCTGCGACGCTGTCCTCAGAGGAAAATGCATCGCCACCTGCGAGAGCGGCGAAACAGTCAGTCGAAGGAGCGAGATCAGATTGACTCACTCAGCCATTACCTTACTGACAACTGTGTTCGACCCATCGGACCTCATTCTCTTTCGACCTGTCGAAACTTGGACGGAAGGTGGACGGAAGCGTAGCCGTGTTGATTTTGGCAACGTATGCTATAGGCCAGCCAAGGTTGCGACGCTCGAACAAACGCTGAATCGACTTGAGACCAGTTCCGAGACGGAACGTACGAATCTGTTTTTCGGCGTATGTCCACGTCTTGGTAATCGCGGCCGATTTGACCTCGCTTGGCAAATTCGCGTGGTCCGATGCCTGTGGGCGGATCTCGATGGTTGCAATGTTGACCAAGCGATCGAGCGATGCACATCCCAGTCCATTCCCACTCCCACAGCGATCGTCCACAGCGGCCACGGTGTGCATCTCTATTGGATGTTGGATCGCCCGTTTCTGATCGATGACGCTGGCGATCCGCCACCTGTCGAAATCGAATGGACGCTTGGCGCCGAC
>JALOQW010000436.1 GCA_025459275.1 Pirellula sp. | reverse complement strand
AATGTGGAAGTGGGTTACTACCACGACTACGTGCAGCGGATCCCTAAGTCGTTTGACAATGGATCGGGGATCTAGTCATGGACATGAGGACCCCCGTTCCAGGTCCCATCACTCCGCCTGGCGGTGATGGCATGTCAGAATCCCAATCGATCGCTGCAACGTTCCTAGAGCGAGTCTTCGGAAGTGCTCCTGTCGCGACCTCATTACCGCAGGTTGCATCCCAGGCCGCTTCCGCTTCGTCCCCGTTTCCCTCCGCGTTTCCATCTTCACCGTTCAATGACTTTGGACCTGCGCCGACTTCGGGACTCCCTTCGGAAGCGAGTGCGTTCGCTAGCCGGTCGGCATCGGATTCGATTCCTGCGCCTGTTGTTGCAGCGATGGCTGCCAACAGTTCGGGAGCCGAGATGCCGGCCTCTGCTATTCAGCAAGCGGTCAGCCGTTTAAGGGACCTTGCCGACCAGTCATTCCGTCAGAAGACGGCTTCCTTTGGCGGTTCGCAAGTCGCAGCGCCTCAGTCGAAGCATGTCGGCGATGGGGCTCGCTCCGTACTGCGATCAACGCACACGGCACCGCCTGGGGAGTCCCTTCATGGCGATCGGTCTCGGCCCTTCGACATCAGTTCTGTGCGTGCGGATTTTCCAGCGCTCCATCAATCGATCCACGGGTTTTCGTTGGTATGGTTTGACAATGCAGCGACCACGCACAAGCCATTGCAGGTCATTGAGGCTATGTCGAGTTTCTACGCTCACGATTACTCGAACATCCATCGGGCCGCTCATGCTCTGGCCGCACGCGCCACCGATCATTACGAAGCGGCCCGCCAAACGGTAGCCGAAACCATTCGCGCTTCTTCGTCGGATGACATTGTCTTCGTGCGAGGTACAACGGAAGGAATCAACCTGATCGCCAACATCACGAAAGGGTTCCTCCGCGAAGGAGACGAGATTCTCCTTTCGGAGTTTGAGCACCATGCCAACATCGTGCCTTGGCAGATGGTGGCTCGAGAAGTGCGCGCCCGCATTCGCGTTGTGCCTTTCGACAACTCTGGCGAAGTTCTCATGGAGGAGTATCGGCGTTTGCTCGGTCCCAGGACACGACTGGTATCGTTGACTCACGCGTCGAATACTCTCGGTACCGTCTTGCCTGTCGAGGAGATGACACGCCTGGCGCATCAACACGGAGCGAGAGTGGTCATTGATGGCGCCCAGTCCATTGCTCATATGCCGGTCGATGTTCAGGCCATCGGTTGCGACTTTTTCGTTTTCTCTGGGCATAAAGTATTTGCGCCGACCGGTATTGGCGTGGTTTACGTTCACCCCGATCTCCATGAAATGCTTCCTCCGTGGCAAGGGGGCGGGAACATGATTCGGCGCGTTGCGTTTGATGAGACGACATATGCAGATGCTCCAGCCAAGTTTGAAGCTGGCACACCGAGTATCGGGGATGCAGTCGGGCTCGGCAGTGCCCTCCGATACTTGAGGCAGTTCGATCCGGTTTCGGTCGAAGCCCACGAGCATGCTCTCTTGGAACATGCAACACGAGAATTGAAATCGATTCGAGGTGTGACCATCTATGGCAATGCATCCCACAAAGTGGGTTTGGTTTCCTTCACACTCGATGGCTACACCACGGAAATGGTCGGACGCGAGTTGGATCGTGTCGGCATCGCGGTGCGGACAGGACACCATTGCGCTCAGCCATCACTGCGGCATTTCGGACTCGAAGCCACCATCCGACCTTCGTTTGCACTCTACAACACACACGATGAAGTTGAGCGAATGATCGAAGTGATCCTCCGACTATCTCGAAAGCGATAATCGGACCCGCAGAACAAGATGTGCAGTGTTTTATGAGCAAAGGATGGCAACGACCTATGCGTCGATCGCCGAGATGATTGATTCTTTAACGGGAAGACGATGGAAGATGGCCTTAGGAAAGACTTTTGACAATGTAGTTCACACGGTTGGAAATACTCCCTTGATCCGCATTCAGAAACTCGTGCCAGAAGGTGGGGCTACCGTCTTTGCGAAGTGCGAGTTTTTCAACCCCATGGGAAGTGTCAAAGATCGAATCGGCCGAGCCATGATCGAGTCCGCCGAGCAAGCCGGGATCCTCAAGCGGGACACGCATATCATCGAGCCCACGAGTGGCAATACCGGGATCGCGCTCGCCTTCGTTGCCGCGGCCAAAGGCTACCGGTTGACGTTGACCATGCCAGAATCGATGTCGATCGAACGTCGCGCCTTGCTCCGAGCTTTGGGTGCCAACCTCGTTCTAACTCCCGCCGCCGACGGAATGCGCGGCGCGATTCAAAAAGCATCGGAACTCGCAATGGACGATCCGAAGGCTTGGATTCCCCAGCAGTTCGAGAACCCCGCAAATCCGAAAGTCCACGAGGAAACCACGGGGCCCGAGATTTGGGAAGATACGAATGGCAACATCGATGCCATCGTCGCCGGTGTCGGGACAGGGGGAACGATCACCGGAGTCTCTCGCTACATCAAAGCGCGGAATCCAAACTTCAAAGCCATCGCCGTCGAACCCACGCAGTCACCAGTGATCAGTGGAGGAAAACCTGGCCGCCATCGCATTCAAGGGATCGGAGCAGGCTTCGTTCCACAGAATCTCGATCGCAGCCAAGTTGACGAAGTGCTCACCGTCGACGATGAAGTCGCGTTTGCGTGGGGACAACGCTTGGCCAAAGAAGAGGGGATCATGGCGGGGATCAGTAGCGGTGCCAACATGTGGGCAGCCGCGCAAGTAGCAGCCCGCCCGGAGTTCAAAGGGAAACGGATCGTTACGATCATGTGTTCGTTGGGAGAGAGATATCTCTCAACGCCCTTGTTCGCACCTTACACCTCGTAAGTCGTAGGTGGTTGGGGTGTCATTTGGAACCGAACCGCGACTCGATGCACTTCATGATGTCGGTCAGATGCGGTTCGGTGACGGTGTAGTAGACGTGCCGCCCCTCTTTGGTGCTTGAGAGGAATCCGCATCGCTGCATCAATCGCAAATGCTCGGACGCCATCGGTGTTGTTAAATCGCAGGATTCCGCCAACTCGCCGACGTTGTACTGACCGCGCAACAGCATTTGGACCATCCGCAGCCGATGCGGATGGGCAAGCACTTTCAAACACTCGGCCGCCTGCGATAGCGATTCCAAGTCCGTAAGACCCTTCGCTGATTGACTCATCCGGTTTCTCCCCCTCTTCCTTTCCATTCTCAATCATATCGACAAGTATCGATGCTTTTCTAGGAGAGAATTGCACGGGATCAAAAAATTATCGAATCGTACTACTGCCTTTCCCGACTCCGTTGCCCGCTTATTCGTAGCCAGCGTCGCTAGACGGTGGAGCCGATGCAACCATCCACGGCCTAGGCGGCCATGGCTACGAACTCATGCCCACGGCCTAGGCGGCCACGGCTACGAACTCACGTCCACGGCCTAGGCGGCCATGGCTACGAATTAAAGGCCTAGTTCTCAAGGATCTTTGGCAAGATCCACTACATCCGTTCGGTTCGTTGAACGGTTTTGCGTTTGGCACGCCTTTTTTGCTGTTGAGTTAGTAACGTTCCTGAATGAAATGTCGGCCCTCGAGTGACTTGTTGTCGTCATAGGCTCCTTTTGACGAACGGCTGGGAAGCTTGATTTTCTCGCGAGGGATTCGTTCGTAGGGGATCAGGCTCAAGATATGCGCTAGGCAGTTGAGTCGAGCCCTCTTCTTTTCATTGGAACGCAAGATGTGCCAAGGAGCGTGAGCCACATCGGTTGCCTCGAGCATCATGTCTCGCGCTCGCGAATACTCGAACCACTTGCTTCGCGATGGAAGATCCATGGGGCTCAACTTCCATTGACGCAAGGGATCCTCAATTCTTGCTTCAAATCTCCGCTTCTGCTCCTCGTCGTCAACCTCGAGCCAGATTTTGATGAGTTGGATACCATTGTCCACGATGAACTGTTCGATCAAAGGGCAGCGTTCCAGGAACCTCTTGTGTTGGTCGGGAGTACAGAAACCCATGACGTATTCGACGCCAGCGCGGTTGTACCAGCTTCGGTCGAAGATCACGATTTCGCCCGCAGCAGGAAAATGAGCCATGTAACGCTGAAGATACATCTGTGACTTCTCACGATCCGAAGGGGCTGGCAAGGCGACCACACGAAAG
>JALOQW010000435.1 GCA_025459275.1 Pirellula sp. | reverse complement strand
GATCTGCAGTGGTGCGGTGTGGCATATAGACGAGGATGGAGTGCGCGTGCTCTCATCCATGTCCCCTGCCTTGGATGGTTCTGCACATGCCTTCAGTGATCGCCAATCCGATTTTCCGCAATCTTCTTCGCGGAGTTCTTGTTTGGGCCCCCCTTTGGATCGGTACCACCGCTCTCTTCGGAATGCTCGGTGTACTTTACATTCTCTTTCTCAAAGAGGACCAGTATCTGGCGTCGCAGGCAATTTTGGTCCGAGATGAAGCCAACGGTGCGGTGATGCGGTTGGGGCGTTTTCAAAGTCAAGCGGAAATGAAGGCCGCGCAGGAGACCATTTTGGAGATGGCCAAGAGCCATCAAGTCGTGCGTGAGGCGCTGCAGAAAGTGGGTCCCGAGTCATCGAAATTTCAATGGAAATGGGGGGAACCCGAAGCCTTTCCATCGACCCGGCAAGTGGAAGAGTTCGCAAAGGATGCGATCTCGATTCATGCACCGAAAGGGACAGAATTCGGGGTCACCGAAGTGATCTACATTGATGTGACCAGTAATTCTCCTTCTCGCTCCCTGGCCCTGAATCAAGCCCTATGCGATGGGCTCGAAAGCCGTCTTCAACAGGTGCGCGGAGTACGCGCTGACGGAGTGATCGCGGAATTATCGCACGCAAGAGATGCAGCCAAGAATGAGCTGACCGCTGCGACCGATCGATTGCATTCGATGGAGCGGGATGCTGGTACGGACTTGAGTGATCTTCGAGGCATGACAGACATGATTGCCGGAGGATCATCTGCGAGACTTGAATACGACCAGATCAAAAACGAGCTGCGTCAAACCGAGCAGAATCTACAACAACTGCAATCCGATCGTGAACTACTCCATAAAGCTATCGAGGATCCGGCCTCGTTTGTGATTGCTCCCAGTGCGTTGCTTAACAATCAACCCGGATTGAAGCGATTTCGAGAAGGTTTGGTCGATGCACAGATCAGTGCATCCCAACTGACCGGCAAATTCACCGAAGAGCACCCCTTGGTGATTGCCTCTAATTCAGCCCAAAACACGATCGTTCAGAGATTTTCGAGGGAACTGCGAGCCTCAATCGAGAGCATCGAGGCTGATATTGCAGTCGTGGAACGCAAGCAAGAACGACTCGAAGCTCAACGACTAGTACTGGAGTCAAGACTATCGCTCCTTGCCGATCGAAGGGCTCAATACGCCAACTTGGCTGCTGACGTCAAATCGCGCATCGTCATTCTTGAGAATGCAGAACGCGCGTTGGCAGAGGCGACTGCGGCACGCGATTCCTCCAAATCGACCAGCCTGTTGACACGGCTCGATGCGCCAATCGTCAGTGATAAGCCGCTCGGGCCAGGCAAGACAACGCTTGCGGTCGTCTGTGCGATGGCGGGTCTGGCGTTTGGGTTGGGGATCGTCTTCTTGATCACCCCCATCGATGCTGGACCGACGTTCGGACGACGCATCAGTGATCGGTTCTATGGCCGGCGAAGCACCGACCGCAGCTCCGATGTTCATGCTGAACAAACATCACCAGAGTCAAAGCCATCGTCCGTTGCCACCGATTCCAAGGTGTGGGAGGAGAAATGGACCACCGATAGTCCTCCGTTGAGCGAAGCAGCCTTCAACTGGTCTCCTCGGCGCGAATCAGGTTCGCAGCCAGCCGAAGTCGATCGCGCCTTTCAAGAAATCGGTTCTCCCTCGCTATCGGGCTCATCATCCCTCGAGGCTAAGCAGGAGAAGTTGAGACAGCGAATCCTCTTGGCCGAGGCTCGCGTGCGTGGCGAAACGCCACCGGTACCCCTTGCAAGCGACGACTTCGGCCAGTCGCTTTCCGAATTCCGAATTCAACCGAGGCCAGCAGCCAAGCCCCTCAGTCCATCCAATTCTTGAATTCCAAAACTCACCCACTCGTCGATCGAGTACGATACTCATTGGCTTTCGAACCAGGGGATCGAATTCAGTCGAGGCGCGGTATGAAGTTCGCTTGGCACGTCGTGATCGGGTTGATTGGGTTGATGGTCCCAATGGGGCTGAGCCCAACTCTGCACGCTCAATGGACCACGTTTTCTATCGATGTTTCGAAACCGCTCCCGGAATATCCGATTGGGACCGCAGTACCGACCTTGTGTCCGGTTCGAGTATCGATGCGAACATCACCTATCTTCCTCGCCTCGTCGGGATACCAGCCGGTGCGATTCCGTATCCGTCCGGCAACGGGCCGCACCTTTCCAAGTGACGGAACAGTGACGGTTCGATTGCACTTCGAGGCTTACGGTGCGGGGAAGCGAACGGCCATGTTCGAGATCCCCGTTCGGGCCGGGGCCCCAGATGCCGAATCGGGCATGCTGGTCAATTGCCCGCGTGGACACCTCAACATGCGTGTGCAGTGCGCGTGGAATGGGACTTACTACCAACACCTAAGCGCCAATGGTTACGTCGCCTGGTCTCCAGTTCTTGACACGATGCGTTCACCGTCCCGTTTGTTCCTTACTTCTGCGGAATCGACGTGGATGAATAGCTCCATGAGGAAAGGACGAAAAAACCTCCAAGGGCCCGAGTTGCCCATCGCATGGGGGGAAGAGCCAGCGAACAGAAATCAATCCAATCTCAGCAGCGATCCCCAATGGAGAGAGTACTTGACCGATGTCGACATCATGCCCAAGGAATGGCTGCAGATGGCAAGCATCGATCAAGTCAACACTACATTGAAGGAACTTCAGCAACTGGATGCGAGCGGTCGTCGGTCATTGAATCAATATCTATGGTGTGGAGGTACCTTGTGCCTTCTGGACGAAGCGCCGTTGGACGAACTGAAGGAGTCGATCAATGCAGAGTGGGAACGCGTGGCTTCCGATAAAGAGCTCAAGAGCGAGGTTTATCGCGCTGGCTTTGGTTCTGTGGTCCTAAAGCCGGAGAAAGGACGATCGGCGCTCGATAAATGGCCGTCTAGAAATCGCATCGAACGACTCTCTGGAACGATGCGTGACGAGTATTGGAATTGGCTCATCCCCGAAGTAGGCAAGACACCGGTCTGGACGTTTTTTGGAATTGTGGTGCTGCTTGTTGGTATAGGAGCTCCTGCGATTCTCATTTGGAGTCAGCGTATCCAGCGACGGATTTGGACGGTGCTGGCCATTCCGGTACTCTCCCTGGTAAGCGTCTTGAGTTTGTTTGTTTATGGAACCATTAAAGATGGATGGACCTCGCTCGTTCGTATTCGTTCTCTTACCATTCTGGATGCTGAAGGCAATGGAGCCGTCTGGTCGCGTCAAACCTACTTCGCAGGTAGCTTACCCGGTGGAAAAATCAAACTGTCCTCCGACGCAGAATTGATTCCCTTGCGATCTCGCGAGTCATCCGATCTGACCCAATACCAAGACGATACCGGCCAAGAGTATTCAGGAGTCTTGTCTCTTCGGCGACAAAATCAGGTCTGTATCACCCATCCCGTTCAGAACACAAAGCTACTGCGGATGGGGAGCTTGGCCAGTGGAGTTGAAGGGCTCCCGGAATCCCAAAACGATTCTGAGTTAACGTTGCGAGCGGTGGTCTGTTGCGATCCGTCAGGGCGTGTTTATCAGTCGATGAACGTCCCACCCAAGGGGAAAATTGCATGGCAAGAATCCACACCAGAGGACGCCGCCAAGCGGCTTAAACAACTGTACGACGAACAAGCCCTTGTCGTGCCTGCAGATGCCCCCGACGACCGTACCTATTCCATCTTCGATTTTTTCCGAGTGCGAAGCATCCCTTGGAACCCGGCGGGAGCGGTCTATAGCGAATTCACCGAAGAAGAGGAGTGGCAATCCCGCCTGACCACTTGGGGGGACAAAGCGCCGAGGAAGTTCATGGCAGTCGTCGATCGAGCCCCGCAACTGGAGAAATGTCTTCCAGAGGCCAGGGAAACGGGGAGCCTGCACATGGTTATTGGCACTTGGTAACGGTTCATGCCGGAAAAGGATTGCATAGAACAGGATTTCGACGAAAATTAGGGGGCACGGTCGCGTTGCCTGACTCAAGTTCGGACGGTACTGTAAAATGCATCTTCCTCCTTCATGACGGGTTGATGGTAGAGGGGGTCCTTATCCCTTCAGATGGCCGCACTACTGCCTGCATCTCCAGCCTCCGAGCTATATCGTTGTTGACCTGTCGGAGCGATGC
>JALOQW010000082.1 GCA_025459275.1 Pirellula sp. | reverse complement strand
CGATTTCTTCAGTTGACGCGCACGCTCACCTGGAGTCGAGTCTCGCGGCGCATCTCGCTCGGGGACCGGACTATTGGCCAACTCGCCCGGTTTGACATCGGGATTGAGAATGACACCTTGGAGTCTTTCACTGCTCCAATCGATTTCTTCAAGAACAGACTGGATGTCGCGTGGACCGACGAGAACCCAAGGCAGCTCGAACTCCGCTGAAAGCTTCGCGGCTAAAGCAATTTCCGGCTCCGTTTCGGCAGCGATCCAAAAGGGTTGACGCGATTGAAGCGATTGAGCGAGAGCCTGCAATCGAAGATCTTCGCTTGTTCCCTCTTGCTTTGCAGACTTTAGTAAGGCCCGAAGACCGACAGACACTTCCAACAGACTTGTACCGAGTTGAGGACGTGAAGGTTCGAGGGGACGATCCACGGAAACCGCTCCGACTGGCGGTTCGTAGATCGTACCAGCGTTGAGAGACGACCGCGTTAGATCGAGTTTGATGCTTTGAGACTCTCGAAGGATGCGCTCTTCGATATTGGACCCAGCCAGCTTCACGACCGTGCCTTGACCAGGCATCAGTCTGGATTTGCCTGCAGTGATTTGGACGGTTGTGATGCCGGCTTCCAAAAGCGATTCGTTCTCTCGGAAGAAATCAAAGGCATCCAACGCGAGATTCTCTGGCGTAACGTTCCGCTCTTCCGGAACCCCACGATCGGCGAGGTTCGTATCCACCGCGATCAAACCAGGCATAATGACCGACGAACCGAGATGATGAGACTCCGAGTCGACCGGTACATTCGTCGAAGTTCGTGCCCCCGAGGCAACAATCTTCCCCTGATGAACGATTAGTACTGCATCTCGAATCGCAGGCCCATCGCCGGGCCACAACCATTCCGCGAAATACGCTTGGGGCCTATCCTGGGCTACGCCGGGCTGGCTGAAAAGCAAGCCGAAGCAGATCGTCCCTATGACGAGAAACCATCGAATCATTGCTTTAGTTCCGCCGCAGGAGAAAGGAGTCGTTCTAGCTTAGTGTCCTTGGAACGATCGTAAACAACTTTGCCTTTGATCAACGTCTTGTCGACCCAAGTCGACATACGGAACGGCTCGCCGGTCAGGATAACCAAATCTGCATCCTTGCCTGGCTCAATCGATCCAACCACGTCGTCGATCTTGAGCAGTTTGGCAGGAACCAGCGACAGAAGACGCATAGCCTCTTCTTCCGCGACGCCGTGGCGTATCGCGATAGCGGCTTGATACCACAGGTAGCTCGATGCATCGTTCGTCCGTTGTGATCCATCACCGGTTTGAAACACGAAAGGAACACCTGCCTTACGGAAAACTTCTGGAAGAATGATCTTTCGATCTTCGCGTGTGCGTGGGTCGGTTTCCCAGAAGATCAAGTTGCGATCGAGAACAACGGGCCTGCTTTTTCCAGCCAAGAGACTGGCGGCTTTGTAGGTATCGCCTCCTAAGACATAAATGGCATTGAGTCCGTAATCTTTTTCAAGCTTCAATGCGGCCGCGACATCCATGGCGGTATCGCAGTACAGATACACCGGCATCTTACCCTCGACCACTGCCATCATCGACTCGAGTCCCTGTGCCATTTTCGCTGCGTCTACAGCGTTGCCCTGCGGAGGCCCCTCGGTTTGAGGAGCATCTTCTTTCTCATCTTCTTTTTTCTCTCCTTCGCTGGCTGGCGGGTCCTGTTTCTCGGGTTCGCTCTTGGGCTTCTCACCTGCGTTGCGCTTTTCCAACGCAGCTTTGGCCTTATCCAACTCGCGACGAAGTTTGGCCATGTGCCCCATTCGACTGCCGCTGGTCGGTCGCAGTGAGATTTTCATGCCCGCATCGCGTTGAACCAACATGTCATTCACATACTGACCCGCTGTCTTGACGATGGCGGCTTTCCCACCGATCAGTGTGTTATTGCCGGGGACAATGGCGACCGTGGTCACACCGTTGCGAAGTGATTCTTCGAAGTAATCAAGACTCGGATCGATACCGTCGACAACGGAGAGGAACGGCACATTTTCATTCCTCTCGTTAGCTTGCCCCATCCCATCCGAGGAATGGGCGTCGACGTAACCTGGCATCACGACTTGTTTCTGAGCGTCGATCACATGCGCTTCGACGGGAATGGCTAGGTCCGTTCCGACGGCTTCGATCTTCCCGTCACGGATGATGATGATCCCATTATCGATCGGGGCTCCACCCAAGGTGATGACCTTGCCCGCGCGAATGGCAATCGTGTCGGCTCCATGGAGTAATGGGACGAACACACAAGCGATCAGTAGAATGAGGAACGTCAGCTTTGTTAGTTGCATCATAGATCGAAGATTTCTGTGGAACCGCTCAAGTTTCATTACGCGTCACGCTTGGATCCTATTTTCCAAGATCCGATAATTTTCCATCCACCATGATCCACTCCAAACCGGAGGTGAACTCCAGTGGATCGCCTGTGAAAGCCAAGATGTCTGCGTCCAATCCGACCGCAATTTTTCCAACCTGCCCCTGAATGTTCAGCATCTGCGCTGGGATCGCCGTCACCGACTGGATAGCCTGCTCTCGATCCAAGCCATATCGAACTGCGAATCGAGCCTGGTCCAAAAGCTGGTCGCCTGCCAGGCAGAATTGGATTTCTTCCTGCGACAAAAGTCCCGCGACATTCCACCGGAGCTTGGTTCGTTCGGGGCCTATCAACGATCGCGAATCGGCTCCAATGGCAGTGGTCGACAGGATCACACGTGACTTCCGTTCTTTCAACACATCCAGTGTCCGATAGGCTTCCTCTCCCCCCACCAGAATCGGCTGCACGCCAAACTCGTCCTGAAGCTCGAAGTTGCTGCGCAAGTCGACTTCGGTTCTGCTGATCGTGAAGATCGGCATCTCTTGTCGCATCGCCTGGCCGATAATCTTCATGGCATACGGTGAGACGCCGGGGGAATCCGTGTTCTGCTGAGCGCGGTGAAAAGTGCTTCGCAGAATCCACATCACCCCCATCCGATTGGTCGGCTGACGCATGAAGATCGAATCGGGACGACCTCGGGCTTGGTTCCGACTGGTCGGATCGCTGCACAATGCCAGCACCAGTCCATGTCGTTCAACAAACAAGCGAGGGGTATTGCCCGAAGTTCCTTGCCCCGTCGTCTTCAGAATACAGGAGGTTCCTGCAAAGACCGACTGCGAACCTGGCAAAATATGGGCAGTCGTCACGCCTTGATTGGCCGCCTCCGTGAACTCTCTCGAGGTCAAATCAATCGAGGATCGGATATCAAAATCGGGTGCGATCTCTGCAGTGATTTCGGAATCCCCTCCGGCCACCCCCAACCTCGCAGCGGCATTGACCAAGCCTGGCATTACCCACTTGGCTTGAACTCTTGAAGCAGCAGGGGCATCAATATTCGCTCCGACCGCCACGATCCGATTCCCTTCTATCAGAACAGCACCTGGGCTCAGCGTCGTACCATCGCCAAGAACGACATGCTGACCCTCAACAAGGATTGCCTCATCTGCGACGACTTTGCCAACGGAATCGAAACTGATCGATCCGCATAGGAAGCCTACAAAGAGTGCGACACGGAATATCCTCACGGCATGGTTCCTTGATCCAAGCGTTTTCCTTTTCGAACCAAATAGGTCGGTCGGGACGAAACATTGAATGGGCTATTGTCCCAAATAATGAAATCCGCGCGACCGCTTGGAACAAAACGATCTGTGGTCTCGGGGAGGCCATAAAATCGAGAGCCTCCTTCCACCAATCCCGCCCACAGTGCCGATTCATCAACACCGTGCCGAAGAAGCGTGCTGGCTGTGGTTCGCAGTTGCTCGGCTGTATCGCCCGTCAAGTACAAGGGGATTCCAGCTCGATGGCATGCTACCAACTCCTCGATGGCCAGTTGATACATATCTGTCGAAAACGGCGGAACCAGAATCGATGTGTTGGTGGTCACGATTCGATCCCGAAAAAGACTCCATCGCGCTTCGCCGGTCAAAGCGGCTCTCAGCTTGTAGTCCTCGATCAATGACAGTGCGGCAAGCAACTCCGCTTCGTTGGAAACATGAAACACGACCGGCTTCTTGCCTTCCACCCAGTGGCTTAGCTCTTGTTTGCGAATCGCGGTCATCGATTGCAGTGCAGGATCAGGCAGATACAGTCGGGAGCCACTGATATCCCCACCGAAAGCGCTCCGAACGAAACTGACCTGACCTGCCAAGCTCGACGGAAACCGATCTTGGCGGCGAGCCGTTGGTACCAACGCCACCTTGCCGGCCACACTCCCGTCCACGGGCGACGAGACTGGTACGGTTTCCAAAATCCCTACTTGCCCCGCAAGGGTATTCGTGGATCGCGGAGCGATCGCTACTCGAAACACTCCTTGCTGCAAAAGCTTGCGTTCAGCAAAAGGGCGACTCGACTGAACGTCAGCGGGTATGGCAAAAGACCCATCCGATTCCGTCCCCCCTTGCAACGAATCACTCAAACCTAAGTCAGCAAGAGCGGAAAAAAGACTCGGAGTGACGACCGCATTCCCGACGTCGATCAATGGACCGTCTGCTTCGTTGCCCGAATCCTCTTTATTAGCCACCCGGGCGATGGTCTCGCCATCAACGAACAAAATCGCTGGAACAAGCTTGCCACCAACCATGGCACGGCTCGACTGGAGACGATAACGCGTGGGCAGTCGATCAGGCAATGCGATGGGTGACAAGCTTTCGGCGATGACTTGGTCTTGCCCTTGTTCGAGCTGATTTGCGATGGTCCGACCACCTACGACGACCATGGAAAGCGATGCAGAGGTATCCCACGGTAAACCTTCCATTACCAAGATGTCGGCACGTTTCCCTGGACTCAAGCTGCCGATCTGGTCAGACACTCCTAAGACTCTCGCAGCATCGATCGTAACGCTTCGTAATGCGACGTTTGGCTCAACCCCCGACGCAACAGCTGCCGCAAGATTCTCCCGGAGCCAGCGTGACCCTCGAGTTGAAAGCGATGAGCTCGTGATGGCAACGGTACCCGCATATCCATCCAAGAGATTGGACCATGCCTTCCTCTTTCGGAACGCCTCCTTAGGATTTGAGGTAACATCGAGCCATGGCCCGAGTACCAATGGAGGGTGTTTATCGATGAAGGCTGGAGTCGCAGACTGCAAATCGCTTGCGTCTTCGACAATCCACTGGAACTTTGGAAACTCTTGCCATAGCTGGTTCGCATAACGAAAGTCATTCGAGTCACGCACTTCGATGCGAACCGGCAAGCGGCCATCGAGAATGGGGAGCAATCGCTCCAGCACCGCATCCCGTTCAGGCTTCGGCGGTGGATCGGGCTTCTTTTCCGCTTCGCTACCTTTGGACTCACCAGTCTTGGGTTCGCTATTCTTGGGTTCGCCAGTCTTCGATTCACCACCTTTCGTTTCCGCGTCTTTGCGGCTTGGTTCTGGTTTCCGTCCAGGTTCTGCCTTGCCTTCGGGCGTGGCTTTCTTTTCTGATTCATCCTTGGGTGCGTCTTTTGGTGCGTCTTTTGTTTCCCCTTTGGGTGCCTCTGAAGCTTTTTGCTTGGCTTGATACTCCTCGTAGTCATCCCACTTCTTTTTGTAGGCGACGAGTCCTTGAATTGTCTTCTTGATGGCTTCGTATCGCTGAGATCGCTCTCGATTCGTTCTGGAATCGCCAAAGGAAACTTGAAGAGCAGCAGGTGATGAGAGCAACGTTAAGGATCTGTCGTTGTTGGGCACCGTGCTGACCACGGCCCCCAGTCCTCCGACAGTGCCACGTGTGGATGGCTGAACGTAGACCGCGGTCACTCCTTCCCGCACTACCTCATTCCAGTCTTCCTGGAACGGATCCAACGCATCCACAGCCTGTAGTGAACCATCTGCAGCGCCCGGTATGCCACTGCTATCCCTCATCCAGAGGCGGCTCTGCGCATCGATCAAACCAGGGAGAATGCGAGCCCCCCGCACATCGACTATCGGGACGGACGGATCGAGATCCGGGGTCCCTGTCCCAACACTGTGAATCTTTTCTCCCGCGATGACCACATATCCATCGGGCTGCCATTCACCCGTGTCCGTGAGCAACTGACCGTGCACAATCGCCAGGGTCGGAGATGGCGGTGCGTCCTGTCCGTATGCGAAAGGGAAGGACAGGAACACAAAAGTAATGACTGCTAGTCCAATTCTCACTGCCTGACCAATCCTGTTGGAATCGTGCGAGGAGGTACATCAAGGCTACTTGGGAGAGCAAGTAGGATACAGCGTAATCCGCCCACCCCAACCCTGCAACACGATTCGAAAAAGGTGTTAGGTACCTGACAACTTTTTCGCATCAGTGCAGGAGAGTCGGACTAAAAATCATGACCAGTCCCAAGCCGAGAATGACCAAACCGCTGATTAACTTCAGCCATTGCCCTTCATGTTCCTGCAATTTTCGTTTCCCAAGCGTCCATGTCACGGCAAGGACCATGAGGCTGTCATCGAACATGTAGGCCAGGTTGTACAGAAAGAGGTAAGCATAGTTCTTCCAGGTTGGCAAACCATGGCTTGTGAGCACGTGAGTGTACAGGGCAGGCAAACCTGCGGTGCAAAGGAGCTCAACAATATTGACCATCACTGCCAAGACGATAGCGCCAAGGATGGCTCCCGTGATGTTCTGGGCTGTCACAATCCCTCGCACACGTTGATAAATTCCAGGTTTGGCGGATTCCGGAATGGAAAGAGAAACACCTTTCTTGAACGCAAAAAAATCCTTGATGTGAATCGTCCCAACCACGACCGCCAGGATCCCCAAGGCGATTTCCACGGGGCGAAGATAACCAAGGAACAAAAAAACGTTCAACCATGCTGCCATGAACGCAAAGTACGCGATGCCTGAAACCACCACGAACGTTCCGGCAACTGCGAGGATCCTCGCGCGATCCTGAAGATTGACAAGGATTGAAAGCAGAAAAAGGAGGACCCACATGGCACATGGGTTGAAGCCATCAATCAGCCCCACGAGAATCGTGAAAACGGGAAGCCCGAGCTTGGTGACATCGACCGTTCCCACCCAAGGCAACTCGACTTGACTGTCTGCCTCGGGGTTCCCTCCCACGGGCTCCCCAGAGTCGTCGATGTCACCGATGGGCAACTCAGGTGGTGAGTCCCCATCCACTTGGGGCCATGCGGACGTGATTGCAATCGATGACCCGACAATGATTCTGGAAGCGTTGCGACTGGTGAAATTCACGAAAGTCGCAAGCCGATTTAGCGAGGCGAAAAAGGGGCGGAAGGGGCCACCTCCGAACCCTTGTTCTTCGTGTTGTCGGGAACTTCCACAGTCCATCGCTCCAACGTCTTTCGAATGCGTTCCGAGGATGAAGAGGACCGATCGAACCCGATATGCAGCGTGTTGCAAAAAGAGATCGTCGGTGTACTCGCCGCCGCCATTTTGTGCTTCTTCACCAACGCATTCATATCTGCAACGGCTGTTGGATCGCTGTTCACCGACCGGAACACAAGCCGCAGCCCAGGGTAGTTTGTCAACAGACCGGGCAAGATCTCTTCAGCAGCCGCGCATCGTGAACACCCTTCTCGAACAAAAACTTCCATCGTCAACATTCGATCGATTTGTTCTGCAATCTCCTTAGGGTCCGAAACTCCCGAAATCACTCGATTGCACCCATACACCACGGGAACCACATCGGCGGGTAAGCTGTAATGGTCTGCGATCTTCTTCAAGCGATCCCGATTGTTTGGCGCCGAGGTAACATCTCGTACAACGACTTGAATCCCGCCTCGCTCCGATGCAATCTTCTGCACCGTTTCCACAACCGTTGCTCCGGTCTGCGTTTCCTTGGCGACATACACCTCAATCAAAACATTGCGAACGTTCGCCGTCTCCCCGGCCGCAAAGACAACACCGGTAGACCAGAAAATACTGGCAGACCAGAGAATAGTGACCGCCCAGACGAGAGGAAGAATCAACGAAGCGGAGCGCATGAGGATGTGATTCGGCATGTCAGTTCAGAGTCACTCCCAAACGAAAGGCCCATGGATCGATAATGACTTCCCCTATTATAGCTTGCGGATACCGAGTCCCGTCGCTATTGGACCTACTTTTGGTTGAGAACCCGAAACTGTGTTCTTATGCCGCAGAGGCTTGCTTACGCAATTTGCTGTGCCAATACCCATAGGTAAAGTAAATCACCAATCCCAAGCAAAGCCACAACACCAATCTCAGCCAGTTCTCTCCTGGCAATGACAGCATCAGAAGCACGCAAAGAATGATCCCGGCCGAAGGAAACCAGGGGGAGAAGGGGCATGCGAATGGTCGGTGTCGATCCGGATCCGTGTACCGCAGCACCAAAACGGATCCGCAGACCAGTGAGAAAGCGAACAATGTTCCGATGCTGGTGAGCTCCGCTAAAATATTGAGCGGCAATAGACTGGCCGCCGTCGCGACCATGACGCCAGTCAGCATGGTCGATTTGTAGGGCGTCCTGAACGTGGGATGCACTGCGCCAAAGAAGCCGAAGGGAAGAAGACCATCCCGCGCCATCGCCAAAAAGATCCGAGGTTGGCCCATCATCATCACCAACAGTACCGACGTGATCCCAGCGATAGCACCTACCGTAACAATGAACTGCGCCGAAGTGAATCCAACTTGTTCGAAGGCGGTCGCAACGGGCGCATCTTTATCGATTTGGTTATAGGGAACCATACCCGTCAACACTCCAGACATGGCAACATACAAGACGGTGCAAATAAGGAGTGATCCAATGATCCCAATCGGCAAATCGCGAGACGGGTTCTTAGCTTCCTCTGCTTGCGTGGAGACGGCATCAAAGCCGAGATACGCAAACACTACCAGCGCCGCCCCCGCCATCATCCCTTTATCGGAACCAAAAACTGGGTGGCCGAACAACGTGATGCCCCCGTAACCGTACGGAGCGAAGTTGTCAGTCCAGTTCGCGAGATTGAAGTATCGAAGTCCAGCAAAGATAACGAAAAGCACGACCGCCACCTTGACGGCAACCATGATGGCGTTGGTGAAAGCGCTTTCGGTGACACCCCGAACCAGAATGTACGTAACGATAGCGGTAATCAGCACGGCTGGGAGATCAAAATAGTACTGGGTTGCGAAGAATGACCCTGGGTCCACCATCAATTTGTCACCTGTGGCGAGCGTCATTTCCGTTGCTTGCTTGGAGGCATTGAAATCAAATGGGGCTTCCGAAAATCGATGGAGCAGCCCTCCCTCCTTGAAGATGTTCAAATTGAATTGATCCAAGAGCTTCTGCAGATACTTGGACCAGCCATGCGCAACCGTCGAGGATGCGACAGCGTACTCCAGAATCAAATCCCAACCGATGATCCATGCCATCAGCTCGCCAAGCGTGGCGTATGCGTAATTGTATGCACTTCCAGCAACGGGGGCCATCGATGCGAATTCTGCATAACAAAGAGCAGCAAAGACGCATGCCAAGCCCGCCACGACGAACGATAACATGACGGCGGGCCCCGCTTGATCCGCAGCCGCCTTTCCAACCAGCACGAAGATCCCCGTACCGATAATCGCTCCGACCCCCATGGAGGTCAAAGCCACCGGACCAAGCGATCGCTTCAACTGATGGTGCACGCCCAACTCATCCACCATCGCATCAAGCGATTTCTTTCGAAACAACTGGTTACCTGACATCGAGCAAACGACTCCTTGTGGGGATCGGTAAACGACCATGGGTCGGAAAAGGAAAACAGGGCGAGAGTGCCATTTGGCTAGGGCGTGCTTATGTTAACCAGACGAGAAGCCAGCTACCAGCAGGGAATCACCGTAATTCGAGATCCACTCCGAATCCTACTTGGTGACCGCGATGGATTTTCGAAATAGCTGCAGGCTATAAGCAAAGAATCCAATTCCCACCGAAGCAACCACGAGAAAGTGTTGCCAGACTGCAGACAGCCCTCCACCTCGGTAGATGATGATTTGCGAGAAGCTGACGAAGTGCCTCGATGGAAGCAGATAGGTGAAGTACTGCAGCCAATCAGGCTGGCTCTCGACAGGGGTATTGCCTCCCGAGAGGAGCTGGAGCACAACGATTACAAGGATAATCAGTAGGGCGAATTGGGCCATCGATCGCGAAATCGTTCCAAGGAATATTCCTAGCGCCGTTGCAAAGAACAGGTATAGCACGACGCCAAACAGCCATAGAGGTACCGACCCTGCGATGGGTACCTGAAGCGCTTGGTAGACGACCGCGTACAGGGAGAGTGTCGTCGCGAGAAGAATGACCAAGCCATTCGACCAGACCTTGGCTAACGCGATTTCAAACGCATTGAGAGGCATTACAAGTAGATGCTCCAAGGTGCCGTGTTCTCGTTCGCGTATGACCGCAGCACCCGTGAGAACGACTGTGAGTAGGCTAATCTGGTTGATGATCGCGACCACACTCGTAAACCACGAGGATGTGCCGTTTGGGTTGAACATCTTTCGAACGACTAATTGGATTGGCTGCTCGTTAGTCTTGTCCTGGCGCGACATGAAATTGGAGATGCGGTCATTCAGAATATTCTTGATGTAATTCGCACCGATACCCGCTTGCTGCATGGCGGTCGCATCGATGTTCAGTTGTATCTGTGGCTTCTTTGCCGCTCGCAAATCCAACTCAAATCTGGGGGGAATGGATACAACGAACATGTATTGACCGCGATCCATGGCCACATCGATATCTTGAGCCGAGATCAACTCCGGCGCTTGGAAACGAGGTGGAAAGAACGCGTTGATCAATTCCTGCGATAAGCCCGAGTCATCTTCGTCGACAAAGGCAATCGACGCGTTGTTGACTTCGCTCGACGTTCCGGTCGACTGAACATAGATCGCAGCAGTGAATGCATAAATCAGGAATAACACCATGACTACGTCACTGAGCAGGCTCTTCAGCTCTTTCACCCCTAACCAGTATATGTTGATGAGCGAGTTCATATTCACACTTCCTGTTTACGCAGTCCAAGCCAGGCGATTGCCCATAAAACGGGAATGCTGACTGCCAAAAACAGCATGTCTTGCAACATCAGGAACGGGGAAAGTCCTTTGGTGTAGGCACCCACGCTCGAGTGCATGTAGTAGGTTGTTGGCCAGAGCGTGCCTACGACTTTCGCATTGCCTGTCAGGGTCGAAACAGGCTGCAGCAAACCAGAAAACTGGATCGTGGGCAGCATCGTAACGATGGCTGTAATGAAAACGGCTGCGACTTGCGAGCTCGTAAACGTCGATACAGCCATCCCTATGCCGGTAGTTGCTGTGACATAAAGCAATGTGCAAGCGGTCAATGCCAAGAAGCTGCCCTTCATTTCGACCCCAAAAACGAAGAGGGCCATTGCACACAGAATAAAGTAATTGACCATGGAAATGAGGATGTATGGCAGTTGCTTGCCAAGCAGATACTCCATCTTTCGTGTTGGCGTCACGTAGAAATTGATCATCGACCCGAGTTCTTTCTCGCGCACGATGCTAACGGCCATCAAGATGGCCGGGATCAGAACCAGCAGCAGCGCTGGCACGCTGGGAACTATCGAGTAGAGACTTTCGAAAGTGGGGTTATACATGTATCGATCCTCGATCTCGGCCACGTATCGGGATGATCGGCTGGACATGACCGTTGCGGCTTCGTTGAGCATGCGGTTATGAATGCCCTGAACATATTGAGCCACCGTTTCGCCTCGAAACGTCATGGCCGCATCGACTTGCGCCAACACCTCCGGCCTCCGGTCCCTTTTCAAGTCACGTCCGAAGCCAGGAGGGATTTCGAGCACTAGGGAGACATCGTCCGATTTCAACCGGTCCAAAGCTTCGTCGGGGGAGGTGACGGGAGCCTTCATTTCAAAGTAGGGTACGGCCGCTGCAAATTGCTGCACGTAGGCGCGGCTTTGAGGAGACTGATCGTAGTCCAATACCGCAAATCGTATGTTCTCTATGTCGGTTGTGATCCCATAACCAAAAACCAGCATCATCAATGAGGAACCGATGAATGCAAATGCCAGCCGCACCGGATCGCGAATGATTTGATTGGCCTCATTCGCTGCGTAAGCGAGCATACGTTTCGCGCCGAGCCATGGTGAGGAACCGTGTGAGCCTTTCTTACCTGGCATTCCTACTGGTTCAGATGTCGGATGCGGATCTTTAGCCGTTGACGCCTCGGAGTTCGGTTTGGGGGCGCTTTGAGTTTTTGTTTCAGCGATCGCATCTTCCATGTAGCCGATAAACGCTTCTTCGAGGTTGGGGGCTCCGCGATCGGATACTAACTTTTGCGGAGCGTCACAGGCGAGTACTCTACCGGCATGCATCAGCGAGATTCGATCGCAACGCATCCCCTCATTCATGAAGTGGGTTGTCACGAAAATCGTGACTCCTTGATTCCGGGACAAATCGATCAAGAGTTCCCAAAAGCTATCCCGGGCAATCGGATCAACACCGGACGTCGGTTCATCGAGAATCAGCAAGCCAAACTTGTCGACCAATTCATCGATACGAGCTTTGGCTTTTCCTGGGGGGATATGGTAAAGCCGCGCGTCGAGGATCAGGTTTTCTCGAACCGTTAGTTCTCCGTAGAGTGAAAACGCTTGAGTCATGTAACCGAGGTTTTTTCGAACCTCCAGGCTGCCTGCTTCGACGCTGCTTCCGAAGATCGTCGCCGTTCCTTCGGTGGCGGGCAAAAGCCCCGTCAGCATTTTCATGGTCGTGGATTTTCCGCAGCCATTGGATCCGAGAAATCCAAAAATCTCACCTCGTTCGATGGACAAGGTCACGCGATCGACGGCAACGAAATCTCCGAAACGACGAGTCAGACCTTTGGCATCGATCGCAATCTCCGCGTTCGAAGTTCGAGGCGGAATGGTCAGTTCCTGATGTCCTTGTTGCTTTTCGTCAGGTAGAAGCTTAATGAAACACCGTTCAAGGTCGGCCGTACCCGTCTTGGCCATTAGTTCCGCAGGCGTTCCGGTCGAAAGAACTTGACCATCGTCCATGGCAACGATCCAATCCCAGCGTTGGGCCTCATCCATGTAAGCGGTCGAAATCAGTACGCTCATGGATGGTAGATCTCGACGAATATCGTCGATGAGGGTCCAGAACTGTTGTCGTGATAATGGATCAACACCCGTTGTCGGCTCATCCAGGATCAGCAAGTCTGGTTCATGAACGAGCGCCCCGCACAGCCCGACCTTTTGTTTCATTCCACCGGAGAGTTTCCCCGCGGGCCGTTGAGGAAACGGGCCGAGCCCCGTTGCTTGAAGCAACTCGTCGATCTTCGCGAGTCGCTCAGACCGCGACAGGCCAAAAAGCCTCGCCATAAAATCGATATTGTCACGAACGCTCAACTCAAGATAGAGGTTCTTGCCGAGTCCTTGAGGCATATACGCGATTCGAGGACAGACGATACGACGATGATTTGCGTCGGCGATATCGCCCCCCAAGACATCAATTCGCCCCTCCTGCATCCGCTTAGCGCCGGCGATCAAACCCAAGAGCGTTGACTTGCCAACGCCATCCGGGCCGATGAGCCCCACCATCTTCCCAGCAGGTATATCAAGATTGACGGAGTTCAGGGCAAGCGTCTTTCCATATCGGTGTACAACGCCCTGAATGGAAATGACCGGAGGAACTTCCATAAAAATCAGATCAAGTTTCTGAGGCCTAGGGGGGAGTTGCCGAAGACGAAGAAGACCCAGTTTCATTCGCGCCAGTTTCAACAGCGCCAGTTTCAACTGCGCCTGCTTCATCTGCGCCAGTTGAATCCGCGTCGGATGGGCCCACCTTGGGTTCTTCGGTTGGCAGCGGCGGAGGTGGACCGATCGGGGATGCTAAGAACGCTGGCCATTCCGCCTTATCGTCGTATCTGACGTAACCGACACCACGAACTCCGGTCTTGATGCGTTCGATGTATGCCTTGACCATCTCTTCAGGCACCTGAATCTTGACTCGAAACATCAGCTTGTCACGTTCACTCTTCGTCTCTACTTGCTTTGGCGTGAATTGAGCCTCGGGAGAAACGAAGGATACGACCCCCGCCACGCATCGATCGGGGGTATGATCGGCGGTCAAGCGGGCTTCTGAGCCCACTTTCAGTTGCGAAGCGATTTGTGATGGCAAGAAGATCTCCATGTACACATCTTCAAGATTGACCAGCGTCAGTGCTTTAGCCCCAGCACCGAGCACTTCGCCATTTTCGGCGAGTTTGTACAGCACCCGACCGCGCACTGGAGCCTTCAGTGTTGCGTCATCAATGCGAGTCTGAATCGTCCTCATATTGGCTTCGGCGAACTTGACTTGCTGCTCGGCCGTTCTCAGCTGCGCAGATGCTTCGCCTACGGATGCCTCCGAGGCCTCGGCCGCTGTCTTCGTTCGAAGGTATTCGCTTTCGGACACCGAATTGGATTCGAGGAGTTCCGCCATCCGTTTCTCTTCGATTCTAGACGTCTCGGCGAGGCTCTTTTGCCTCACCAAACCAGAATTCGCGGCAGCTACACGTTCCTGGGACGCTGCGTAACTCGCACTGGCTTCATTGAGCTGCGACTCGAGCGTCGACGTGTCCATGGCGACGAGAACTTGTCCTTTTTCGACGAGGTCCCCCTCCTTGACCATGATCTCTTTGACTCGCAAGCTTTCCTTCGCAGCGATGTCCACTTGCTTTGCCTCAACGCGACCGTTGCCCGACGCGATTCCCGGAGGTAACGCGGACTGCGATTCCTTCCAAGCCATGTAACCGAAGAGCCCCCCAACGACCGCAAGGGCCAAACATGCAATCGCTAAGAACTTCTTGGACATAGAGATCTCCCGAAAAACTCAACTAGAGTCGAGCGGATGCATTCGTAGTACCGCTCGATCATCAAGACTTGAGGCTATCGCACAGAGAGTTCTATGTCTATCCGGTGTCTGGCAAAAATATTGTCGCAGCTAATCTTACCTTGGTGGACACCCTTGTCGGTCGAAGACGTCGTTCCGTGATTTGTGGGCCAGCCATAGCAGACATCGATTCCCCTTACCGCTAGAATCGAATTGGTTTCGTGCAGCAATCTACGTTATGGAACTCGGACAACTGAGTGGAGCAAAGAGCCAAATGACATCAACGTTAGCTACTGGTCCGTTGGTACAAACCGAACTCGCGAAGATGGACGCCTATTGGCGAGCATCCAATTATCTGTCGGTGGGGCAGATCTACCTGTTCAAGAATCCTTTGCTGACCGAGCCGCTGCGACGAGATCACATTAAGCCGCGACTGCTGGGGCACTGGGGTACCTCGCCAGGCTTGAACATGCTCTATGTCCATCTCAATCGGGTCATCAAGCGCGATGACCTCAACATGATCTACATCATTGGCCCTGGACACGGCGGGCCATCCTTGGTCGCACATGCGTATCTGGAGGGTACCTACAGCGAAGTCTACCCAGATATCAGCCAAGACGCTGTAGGGATGCAAAAGCTCTTCAAGCAGTTCAGCTTTCCTGGAGGCATCCCGAGCCACGTCGCTCCCGAGACTCCAGGCAGCATCCACGAAGGAGGAGAACTCGGATACGCGCTCAGCCACGCCTTTGGAGCCGCATTCGACAATCCGGACTTGATCGTGGCATGCATTGTCGGGGATGGCGAAGCAGAAACGGGACCACTCTCGACCGGATGGCATGGAAACAAGTTTCTGAACCCAGCTCGAGACGGCGCCGTTCTCCCTATCCTCCATCTGAACGGCTACAAGATCGCTAACCCTTGCTTCCTGGCTCGCATCCCGAAGGAAGAACTGACGAAGTACTTCGAAGGCATGGGATACAAACCCTTCTTTGTCGAGGGGAGCGATCATGAGAGCGTCCACCAGCAGCTTGCTGGAGTCTTGGACGTAGTCGTTGCGGAGATCAAATCCATTTGGGCTGACGCGCGAGAGCGGGGTGTTGTGAAGCGACCGGCCTGGCCCATGATTGTGTTTCGAACGCCCAAAGGCTGGACCTGCCCCCCAGAGATCGACGGTAAGAAATGCGAGGATTATTGGCGCAGCCATCAAGTCCCCATGGGGGATATGGACAAGGAAGAACACATTCGCATCCTCGAAGCTTGGATGAAGAGCTATCGCCCCGAGGAACTCTTCGACAGCAATGGACGTTTTCGCGCGGAATTGGCGGAGCTCGCTCCCACTGGGCAACGCCGCATGAGTGCCAACCCGCATACAAACGGCGGCACCTTGCTCCGAGATCTTCGCCTGCCGGACTTTCGAGAGTATGCCGTGAAGGTTCCGAAACCGGGAGCGACGACGGCGGAATCAGCCCGCGTCATGGGAACCTACCTGCGCGACGTGATGAAACTCAATTTGGAGAGCAAAAACTTTCGACTCTTCAGCCCCGATGAAAACAACTCCAATCGATGGCAAGATGTCCTGGAGGTGACCAACCGCTGCTACATGGCCGACATCTATCCCGAGGACGATCGTCTTTCGCCAGACGGACGGGTGATGGAGGTCCTGAGCGAACACCAATGCCAAGGCTGGCTCGAAGGATACCTCCTCACAGGTCGCCATGGCTTCTTCTCGTGCTATGAAGCCTTCATTCACATCATCGACTCCATGTTCAACCAGCATGCCAAGTGGCTGAAGGTGAC
>JALOQW010000081.1 GCA_025459275.1 Pirellula sp. | reverse complement strand
GGTTTAATCGAGTTCGGATTCGTCAGAAGCAGAGAGCAGGATAGGCAGCCTGGGTAGGCTGGGAAAGGAGGCGGATGCGAAATAGCGGGGTTATGACGAATGTGACGGTCAGGCAAAATGGGCCTGTCGTGGTGGGGCAGAAGCTCCTGAAAAATGTTGGGTTTTCCTAAAGAATGGATCAGCAACGACTTGCAACACATTTTTCTCGTCCCATTCTTGATTCTGATTTGATACCGAGCGAGCTATCGACAAAAATAGAGCGGATTGTTCGCGGAATTTCTAAAGTTCTCGTCAGACGTTCAGGTCACCTTCCTATGAATCAACGAGCCCTCCAACGCCGAATGTTTGTCGCTGCCATGCGAGCCACCGGTCTATCCATTGCGGCGTGGGCTGTTCCATGGACGGATGCGATCGCCCAAGAATGCCCTCCTGCTATCAGTTATCGCTTACAGAGCGAAACCGTCTACGAACAAGTACCTGTAACACGCAATCGGATCGAATACGAAGATGTGATGGTCGAGCGCGAGATCGTCAGCTACCGACCGGTGACCGAAACGCGCGTTGAGAAAAGACAATACACCGTCCGTCGACCTGTTGTTGAAACATCGACCGTCAACCAAACCTACACCGTCTACAAACCGGTGACCAAAGTCGATTACGTCGACGAAACCACCATGGTGACTGAAACGTCGCAAGTCGAACAGACCGTGACGACGTACAAGACCGTGACCGAAACGCAAATGCAGACGCAGTATGTGACCGTGCAAAAGCCAGTTACTGAAACGCAGGTCCAGGTTCAGAACTACCTCGTGCAAAAGCCGGTCACGGAAACCACCTATCAAACGCAGCAGTACACCGTTCAACGTCCCGTAACGGAAACGACCATGCAGTCGCAGACGGTTGCTGTTCAGCGGCCTGTGACTGAAACTGTGATGCAGCAACAAGCGGTGACCTCCTTGATGCCTGTCACTACCTACCAACCCATGACGGTCGATGCAGGTGGGTTCGTGGCTCAGCAATTCATGCAGCCAGGAGATGTCCGATATCACTTGCGATGGCAACAGCCTAACACAGGCATCAACCCGGTTACGGGGCAGATCGTGAATCAACGCGGCGGATTGGGCTGGGTGCCGTATACCGCACCAGGTCAAACCTTTACCCAAGTTCAGTATCAGCCGAACCTGCAACAGGTTGCGGTCCCTCAAACCAGCTTCATGCCACAAACCAGCACCGTTCAGGTTCCTGTGACTTCCACTCGGATGCAAACCGAGTTCGTGCAACAACAAGTTCCCGTAACCGTCCAACGCATGCAGACCGAAGTGGTGCAGCAACAGGTTCCGATCACCACTACGCGCATGCAAAGCGAAGTGGTCCAGCAACAGATTCCGGTGACGACGACTCGGATGGAGAATCAAGTCGTCGCACAACAGGTTCCCGTCCAAGTGCAGAAGACGATTCCTGTTCAAGAGAAAGTCGTTGTCCCACAGACAGTCCAGAAACCGGTCACACGCCGAGTGGCCAAGGAACGTGTCGAATACGAACCAGAAACGGTCGTACGCCCTGTCTCCGTACAGCGCGAAACCTACAAGATGGAAGTCGTTTCCGAAGATGTTCCCATTCAAACCACACGGATGGAACGAGTTGTCCAAAAAGTCCAAGTGCCCCAGCGCGTGGCTCGCACGGTTCAGTACACCGAAATGCAATTGGTGCCGCGCACGGTCACCCGCCGTATTCCGGTCGACATGTATGGCAACGTCATTCTCGAAACACCAATGATCTCGACGGAATCCCGACCTTCCTCAAGCCTGATTAACCCATCGGAATCAACTGCATCGCCATCCGATGCTGCACCTCGTGCTTCTAAGAAACCCGCAACCGAATCCGGGGAACTTCCCGCTCCTCAGGGGAAAGCGAGCGGTGAAGTTGCCAACGGAGAAAAGTCGGGCGCAGCCAAAGCACCGACGGCCGAGCTGAATATCGGGCCTGCACAAGGGGACGCGGAAGCGCAGGCGAAGCCGTCTCTTCCTCAGAAGAGCGAAAGCTCTCCCGCAGCCGGCGAAACGAAGATCGATAGTGACAAGCCGGCGACTTCAACCGAGGAATCGGACAAGCCGACTCGCATCCGAACCCAACAAGACGACTAATCGAAAGAGTATTGCGTTTAACAGCAATATCGATCAACGAAAGTGGGATAGGCATCTTGCCTGTCAAAAAGTGCCGTCAACTCGGCAATGCTTGAACTACATGTTGTGCAGTTCGCAGGCAGGATGCCTACGCCACTACCCTTGTTCAACGGTATTGCGATTAAACGATTACGCGATACGTTTCGCAGCAACACGCTCCGATCATGCAGCGTGCTGCCTTGCCTCTTGATGGAGTCCGTAATCGGTCCAGGTGGTCCAGTGGACTTGATTCTGATCTCGCAGGCGACGATTCGCGGCCATGAGATCACTTTGCCGATACGCTCGGTCGTGATCCAAATGAAGTACGACCGTCTGATGTCGGATGGAGATCGGCTTAATTCCAAACCGAATCAGTCGTTCGCCTAACTCGCGATCGAGACCACCATACTGCATTCGTTCGTCGAAGCCATTCACGCTGAGCAAGTCGGCCTTCCATGCGGACGAGTTGTATCCATTGAACGTGGGTTTGGTGGTAGACATGCGTTCCAGCAATCGACCTGCCACTCGAGAACGCGTCATCAGCCGTAGCTTCAAACTTAACGGCACCCCACCTCGAAGCAATCGTCGGATACGAAATAACGAGCCATCCAGGATCTCTTGCCGCTCGACTTCGTGACTCAAGCCCCGGGGAAGTCGCACGATGCCACCAGACAGGAAGTGACCCTTCTTCGCATACTCATGATGCACTTGAACAAAGTCGGATCGGGGGATGCAGTCCCCATCGGTGAAGATGAGATAGTCGGCCTCTGCTTCATCGATGGCTCGGTTCAGAATGCGGCATTTTCGAAACCCGTGATGTTCATGCCATACATGTCGAATTCGCATCCCGGTTTCGATGCGCATTTGCTCAATCAGCCCTTCCGTGATCGGCGATGAGCCATCGTCGGCGACGATGATTTCGAAATCGCCGTACTCTTGGACACTGTAGCCCCAGAGGACTTTTTCCAACCATTCAGGCGATTCATAGGTGGTGATGACAATCCCGATCGACTTCATGCTGCACACGATTTCCTGCTGGAAGAGAAGTTGGATTCGTTGAGCCTGGTCGATTCACTCAATCCAAGACGAGCTCGCGTTTCTTCGATCGTTGCAACTCGACGGCCAACCGCATGACAAACATGCACGACCCGATCGATCAAGCCTGCGTTGGTAGCGCACTCTCGATTCTCGTAGTCATAATACAGAGCATCCTCAAGACCGACTCGAACATGCCCTCCCATCGCAAGTGCCAGACACTGAACACGGAATTGAAATCGGCCAATCCCGGTTGCGGACCAAATCGTGCCTTGAGGTAAAGCTTGAACGATCGAACAGAGATTCATCGGGGTGGCAGCCAACGTACCTAAGGAACCGAGCAAGATGTTAGCGTACAGCGGCCCTCGAATGATGTTTCGTTCGATCAGATACCGACCGTAGTCCACCATTCCGAGATCAAAGATCTCCATCTCGGGGATGATCCCTCGATCCCGCATGGCAATAGCCAATTGCTGAATCATGTCTGGAGCATTGATGGAAGGATGCTTGGGAAAGTTCATTGACCCCAGCGTCAGCGATCCGAGATCAGGATAGAGATCGAGAACTTGACTGCGTTGCCAGAACTCTCCGTGGATGCGACCGCTGCAGGATCCCGAGACCAAGACCCCGGGGCACGCTTCCCGAACCCCCTCGATGATTTCTTGGTAAACCTCTTTACGGTAGGTTGGTGTTCCGTCAGGGTCCCGAGCATGCAAATGAAGAATGGTCGCCCCTGCTGCGACACATCGACGTGCGTCCGCCACGATTTCTTCAGGGGTCAGTGGCACATAGGGACTGTCCGAACGTTGAGGCACCATCCCCGTCAATGCGGCATTGATGATTAACGGTTCCATGTCAGTACCTCCGAAGAATGGGACTCGATCAGACCTAGTTTTGAAAGATACAGCTTGGCGATGGCGGCAAAGGACCGTTCCACCGCAGGCAGGATGTGTTGGGCTCGATGCGTCGGGGGAGCGTTGAGATTCGGGACAGGGTTTGCTTCCCACAGTACCAATTCACCGGCAGCGTCAATGCTGTAGTCGATCCCAGCAATGTCGAGATCGAGAAGTTGTGTGGCATACCGCAGTTGGTCAGCGTGTTCGGGGTGGGTTTCGATAAAGGTGACCTCCTCGGCATGCAATTCGTCGCTGTTGACGCGCCGTTCGGGACGGACTTCCCAGTCGGCGTTCGCAATGATGTGGCGAGGAATCACTTCGTCGCCGGCTACGATGCAACGGTATTTTCGAAACAACCCATCCTTGGGTGATCGTGTGTCGATGAATTCACTCGCCATCGGACAAATCATCTCATGCCAAGGAACATGTTCTAAATCCTTGGTGCTTGAGATCCAACACGATGGACGGCCATGCCCTTGTTCGTCTCGAATGAGAAAGGGAAAGGACATCCCTGCCATTGATTCCTTGAATGCATGAACATCCTGAATCAGTTCGCATCGCGGGGCACGGATACCGGACTGGCGCCAGATCGTGGTCATCTCCAACTTGCTATGGGCTGCATTGGAATCAACTGGATTAACAACCGGAATTCCTCGTGCCCGACATTGGTTGGTCAAGTTGCATGCCTCCCGATAGCCGTCGGGAGACCAGTGCCGCATCGTGTCCGCTGTCCAACATGCAAGCAGCCCAATCGAGTCCCAGTCTCGTGGCTGTGTCGGAAGGGTTAAGAATTCCATACGGGCATGCAGCTGTGGTACATGCTTTCGGATCCAACGCAGACACTCGCGATAGGTGTACGATCTCTTGGCTGGGTGCCGAACAACGAGCACTCGCGGTGCGTCATGGCAACGTGTAGCATTGGACATCTGATCCATCACACGCAAAGGCCAGCCGAACAAGGCACTCTTGCAATGGTACTTCAACAAGTTCACGGGCATTCTCCTGTGAGAGGGCGGAGCAATTTGTAGGCAACAGTGAATGCGACGTCAGGAAATTTGGGATCGGGGCTGGCTGGTCCTACCGGTATCCATCCTCGTTTCGCAATGCAACGGAGCATTCCGGGTGATGCTTGGCGAACCGCAATTCCCGCTCCCAAGCGTTCTGCCTCTTGCTCCTGCAACTCCAGAAGTCGAGAAGCCAAACCGCCCTTCTGACAATCAGGGCGAACCACAATGCGATCGGGTGCTGCGATCAAGCCTTGAACCTCTGGAATCCCTTTGCCGATATATTCCGAGGGTTCTGGTATTCCAGTCCATTCTCTTGCAACGATCAGCCGACCACACGCAGCGATCTGTTCTTGGACATCCCGCACTACCCAGTGCGTCGCGCTGGCATCCCATTCGTCCCGAATCTCAGAATTCGCAAACACATGGCCAGTTTGCTGTAGGGTCGCGTGCCAAACCATCGCTCGAAATCGACAGATGTCCCCGATCTCATAAAGATCCTCTGGGATAACGCGCGCATAGCGATAGGATTCACAAGTGATTGTCATGTTCAGAAACCTTCCGGGACTTTGCTTATAGCGCTTTGGGGCGCAGCAACACAAGGTCAATCTACAAGTGCAATCTTCGTTTGAGGTCCCGTAGCATTAACGGTAAATGGAATGCAGGATCGTCGGAGGCCCCGAATCGCGTGCCAAGCAAAAGTCGAATCGCTCATAGGTCCGCCACTCTGGTTGGTTGAGGATCGCCTCGCGCAATGAGTTGGCGACGGTCTGAAACCGCGCCGATGGATTGCTGGCTTTCCCAGCGTCTCGAAGATCTTGAAGCAGAGCGAAACTCGCTCTTTGGCACCAAAGAAAGGGATGTACCACATGGCGAGGAAATTGAGATCCCAACGAGATGGGCTCAACACCTTCATCGTCCCAGGCCATCAAGGTCAAGCGATCCCCGAGTTCGTACTTGGTCCACCAAGGAAGCTCGTCCACCTCGGTCTCCGCCGTAAGCTTGGCTAAACTCGGGAGACTCTGGAAATCTTCGCGAGGGATGCCACCGATCGATGTTTCGGATGTGTACGTCGCATACATCGGAATGTGGGTCAATGGAAACCACTCACGCTGCGCAATCAACGATCCTCCAAGCCCAATGAACAATGCCAGCGTGACCGACATGGCAGCGCGTTGAGTCCAGGGATGCGGAAGCTCGTCCAACCTTCGTGGAGCCGGGGGAGAAGCGAAACCGGTCATGACACGCAACCGCTGCAGTCCCGACATCGCCATCATCCCTTCCCACGGAACGATCAGCAGATACACCGTCATCTGCTCAAAAAACTTGGGATGCATGACGAGATAGATTCCAACGTGAAATCCACACGCACAAAGCACCAACGGCCACCGCCATCGCGGCCAGAAGAGTGCTCCCAGAAACAACAACTCCATGACGACGGTGCCAATCGCCAACCCTTGGACCACTCCTGGCCGATCTTGCAAAAAATGGAGCAGCCACTCTCCCAATGGTGTCGAAGGATGATTGTGGTGATTCAAGTAGAACATCAAGGGAACACCATCCATCCACGCCAGTCCACTCTGAACTAGCTTGGTTATCCCTCCTGCAAACAAGGTATGAATTGCCACAACGAGAATGAGCTTACGAGCCAATGGGGAGAGATCTGGTGAACGCTGTTTTCGTGGATCCCACGGCCATGCATTCCACCGCTCAGCGATCCACGCATCGACCGACCAATGGTCATTGCGAACGAGCAAGCCGCAAATCAACAACGTCCCCACCGGCAAATGCCATCCATGCCCAGTCCCCATGCAACTTTGTTGGCATCCATAGAAAAACGCAGCCACGATGCCAGTGACCAAGAGAGGGGTTCGTCCAAAAATTCCAACCGCAGCGCACAACCAGGAAACCGTTAAGACAGGCTGCAACCCACGAATCATGGCAATGACCTGCGATCGCTCAAGCCCCAGGAGACCGATCCACTGCATCGCCCCCGCAGGCTGAAACATCGGATCCGGACAGCGTTCGACAAACTCTAACGATGCATGAATCAGTCCATCCCAACCGAATGCAAACAAGATCAGATAGACAAGACACTTGAGACGCCCATCCAATGGGGAGTAATCCTTCGTCCACCATCTGTACATTTGTTGGCCTCTCAACCATGGCTCTGCCAATGGCCGATATCTAAGGTAGTGGAAGTTGCCAAACTTCCCTGGGTTCGAGGATCTTTAGCAAGATCCGCTACATTCGTTCTGTTTGTTGACCGTTTTGGTTTCTGAACATTAGTCACATAACGAATGCGGTTCTATTGCGTCAATGGCTTCCGCGCAGTCCTAAGTCCGATCCCATGCTCTCTCAATGAACATCATTTGCTAGCATTGCCAACCTGCATTCGGAAGCGAATGCTCAAACTGACCTAGGGTTTTGGGCCGATAGATCGTATGGTTGCATCGCGCTGGCTATTTGATCAGGGAAGGACTACCCATGATGCGTCGCCGAGATTGGCTCTTTGGATTCTCTACGGTATCGCTTTTTCTTGGGAGCGGATGCCGCGGTCACCAGTATGGGCATCTTCTGCAACCCACGGACAAGAATCTGGTTGGGAGTCACGAAGCCGGCGCTGAAGTCTTTGATCCGTTGGTGGACGAAGCGGTTGCGAAACTGCTTGCGCGTCAGGAGGAGGCTTGGCCGGAATGCCCGGTGGGACCCGACGGTTTGCCCGCGAAGAAGTCGATTTGTTTCGTCTGTGTTGAAAACAAAATGGCGGAAGACATCGGCGACTTCAAAGATCAATTGTATGAGCAAATCGATAGTCGCATTCTCGAATCGAATGCGTTTCAGCCGATCAGCCGCCGCATGATCGATGCAGCGTTGGTCGAAACGCGACTCCGTCCGGACTCACTCATGGTACCGGACAACATGCGGCTTCTTTCGTCGGTCTTGCAGCGAGATGGTGCCCCCGTGGATTACTTCCTCTACGCCAAGCTGACGAGTGGTACGACCAAACGAAACACTTCCACCCAGAGAGATTATCTGCTGACGCTTGAGATGGTCAATCTTCACAACGGCAGCTATGACAAACAGTCGTCCGAGATCCGCAAGGGATATCACAAGACGGCAATGGGGCAGGCTTGGAACTACAATCCATTCAAGCGATGACATTGCGGACTGGTAAAAGCGTCCACCGGTTCATTGCATCGTGCATGGCAATCGTGGCATGCGCTGCGATGCTTGGTTGCACTACGCATGCCAAGCGTATTTCGCTCCCTCGCACCCATTTTTACGATGGCCAGTTGACGGAGTGCCGAGAGCAACTCGAGAAGATTCACAAAAAGCATCAGCAGGATCGCGATGTCGTCAATCTCGATCTTGCCGTTGTCGACTTGCTCGATGGTCAGTGTCAACAAGCAGAACGTCGCTTGAAAGAGGTTCGGGATCGATTTGATCACCTGGAACAAACCTCTCTGACGGAGAAGACAGTCTCGATGTGGACCGACGACTCGGTCCGAGCCTATGCGGGCGAAGACTACGAAAAGATCCTGATCCGTGTCTTCCTGGCCCTTTCCAATCTTATGCATGACGGAATCGATGCCGAGAGCTACACGCTTCAGATCCAGGACAAACAAGAGGCGATTGCGGCTCGACTGGCTCCGTCCGGCGAGGGGGAAGCCAATGCGGCTGCTTTCCCTGGTTTACCGATCGGATATTTTCTGCGAGGCATGTTGCGTGAGCAGACCCACCAAAACTACGACGATGCCTTGAAAGGCTATTCGCAAGCGGCCGCCCTCTTGCCCGAATGTGTTCCTTTGCAATGGGATGTCGCTCGAGTCCAAAACGGTGTTCATTCTCAGCCAGGCAATGGAGTGGTGTATGTCTTTGCGATGGTCGGTCGAGGACCCTACAAAGTCGAAGTGAGTGAGCGTCCGACCAGCGAAGCGCTTTTGATTGCGGATCGGATCGTTTCGGCGGTGGGGCCTTACCAACTTCCTCCGACCATTGCACCTATCAAGATCCCGGATGTCGTCGTCCCTGCGAGCGATGTGGATGCGGTTCATGTCAGCGTCGGAGATCAGCCCGTCGGCTCGACGGTTTCAATAGCCGATCTCGAGCAGTTGGCCGAAAGCACCTATCGATCTCAGCGCAATCAGATCGTCGCTCGGGCGGTTGCAAGACGCGTTATCAAAAAGGCGACGGTCGTAGCCGCTAAGAAGTCGATGGGGGCCAACAATCTAACCGGTCTTGGAATGGATCTGGCAGGCGTAGCCTGGGAAGCGACCGAGTCGGCCGACACACGTTGTTGGGGTTTGTTGCCACGAGACATACAAGTCCTGAGAGTGGAAGCTCCGGTTGGGGTGCACCGGCTGCAACTTCATCCAATGTTCCATCAGCTTTATCACCCGAATCCCCACACGATCGATGTACGTGTCGACAACGGTCGCAATACCTACGTCTTGTGTTGGTTTCCCGAGTCTCGCACCCCCGGCCGCGTCTTGACCAGCCATCCTGCTCGCTAAGACATACGTGGCGTGCAACCCCGGCGAGCGGTGGGTGTCAACCCACTGTTTCTTAGTTTCACCGTTTGGCTGCCTTCACGAGAGCGTCATTGGGCTTTCTGGATTCGTCGTCCAGCATGGTCGCAAAATCTTGCCGGTCCCGCTCGCTGAGCCGGGTGATGTGTTGATCGTGAAGCACCTTGCGAGCCGCTTGAACGAGGGTGGAAATGGCGAAATCGATAACAGACTGCCCCAACTCAGCGGCAGCATCCTCAATCGACTTTTTCAAGTCACTACTTACGCATCTCGCGAATCCGATTTCTTTCGTACGGTTCGGCGATCGAGTTGTAGCTTATGCGCCGCCTTTTCAAAGCTTTTGGTCTTTCGATATGCGATCTTGCAATACGCCGACGTCAGTTCATCCGCCGTCAGTTCAAGCCCGGCAATCTGTCGAGCAAGCTTCACAATGTCGGGATCCATCAGAGAAGCACTTACACCTGGCAAGGTGCCGTTCTGTTTGAGATCCGCGTTGGATTGGAATCGATACCCGCCATGAATCATCAGGTTGCGAACACATTGTTCTAATTCCCGAAAATTCCCTGGCCAGTTGTAGTTTTCCGGTAGATGCTTCCCGAGCCAATGAACGATCTCCTCGGTCATTTCCCTTTGGACCTCAGGGACCATGCGCTGCGCGATGAATCCGACTAGATTCTCTAAGACCCCGGGGTTGTCTTGCACCTGAGCCTGCAGCGAAGGAGTTTCGATCACATCGGCACATAGGCGATAGTACAAGTCTTCCCGAAAACTCTTCTTCTCGATTTCGATCTGCAGGTCGCGATTGGTTGCCGCGATGAGCTTGCCCTCGAATTTGCGTGTTTTCGACTCGCCCGTCCGCTGGAACTCCCGATTCTGCAGGACCCTCAACAGCTTGACTTGGGTGGTGAGTTCCAGTTCTCCGATCTCATCCAAGAGGATCGAGCCATCTGCGCCGCAGCTCTCCAGCCATCCCGCCCGGCTCGACTCGGCTCCCGTGAACGCTCCTTTGGCATGTCCGAACAGTTCGGACTCTACCAAGTTCGATGAGAACGCGGCGATGTTGATCGCCGCATAGCTAGCAGCAAAGTCGGTTCGGAACTGACCGGTGGATCGCTCGAAGGGGATGTAACGCGACAGTCCGATTGCTCGGGCAACGAGTTCTTTCCCGCTACCGCTCGGCCCCACGATCAGCGTCGTCACCTGCGGCAGATGTTGGTACAGACTATCTCGATAGCGGCGCAAGTTCACGGTGAAGATCGATTCCCAAATTTGCGAACGCAGTTTCGCAGCTGGCAACGATTTGCCGATCACGCAATGGAATATGTTGAAGAACGCGCGATGGATCTGATGAAAGATCGAGAACAAATGACACTTGTCTCGATCCGTGAACGCAGGGATACCCGGCGTTTTCAACCAATAGTCGAATTGCGACGAGTAACGCTTCCATATCTCGGGCATAGCCGATCGAACCGTCCGCTGCTCCCAATCTCGATGGATCCCAACAGGGTACTCCCATGCATCGAGCAGTTCGTCAAACAGGACAAAGTACGTCAAATCCGTGTACAAATCGTACTGTTCTACTTCCGGCTTCCGGCCCTTTTGCAACTCTGCCCTCAAACGAATCAAGAGCGACTTCGCCTTCGCAGCTACCTTGATCACGTTCTTTCGTCGTTGGGGATTGTCCGGCTCGGAATGACTCCAGTACCGAAGCTCCTCCGGTTCGAACTCGCTCCCTAACGCAATCTTCTCCAACTCCAAACGTCTTGGGGTGAACGGGTTGGTGTAATTGAGTTCGGCGATCGCTCGAGCAGCGACGAGATCGCTTCGCGCCCATGATTTCATGGTCATGCATCAGCCTCAGGTATGTTCATGAATTGCCCATGCGGAATACACTCAGTGTACATCCTTTGCCAGACTAAGGGCGATCGAGCTCATGACATTTCCTTGAAAGCCAGGATTTGTACGAGGCTACGGAATCTTCGATTGGGTTGGCACGACTCGTGCTTTTAGCAATTTCGCTTCAGTGTGTTGCTGAGAGCGTGTTTCGGTTTCATTCGATTTGCTGGAGAGCAGCGATGAAGAAAAGAAGTTGGCTGGCGTCGTTCGTGATGGCCACTGCGGCCGTGTTTGCCCCCTCATTCGTAGGAGATGCCCTTCCTGGCAATCCGTCGCAAGCATATGCGGGCGGTTTGTTGATTGCCGATGGTGGTTTGGGAGGGGTGCTCGAGATCAAGCAGCAGGATGTTTCGGTGGTCATCAATAATGGTATCGCCGTTACGGAGATCAAGCAGGTGTTTCTCAACACCGAGAACCGGATTGTCGAGGCTCTTTACACGTTTCCCGTTCCCAACGGGGCGAGCGTCAGCAATTTCAGCATGATCATCAATGGCCAGGAGATGGTCGGTGAAGTGGTCGAGAAGAAGCGAGCTCGCCAGATCTATGAGAGCTACAAGGTTACCAAGCGCGATCCGGGACTGCTCGAACAGGTTGACTACAAGACATTCGAGCTTCGTGTGTTCCCGATTCAGCCCAAGTCAGAGCAGCACATCAAGATCGTTTACTACCAACAACTCGACTTCGATCATAACAATGCAACCTACGTCTACCCGCTGGCGACCAATACGCGGGGAATGATCAACGAGAAGACGACGGGTCGATTTTCGATGTCGTTGGATGTCAAAAGTGAAATTCCGATCACTAAGGTTTTCAGCCCTTCGCATCCGCAGGATTTCGTGTTCAATTCCCACAATGAAAAATACTCCCGTGCCAATCTGGAGGTGACCGGAGGAGATCTCAGTCGCGATGTTGTCGTCGCCTTCGATACCAAGCGGCCGCGAACGGGAATCGATGTGATTGCGAACAAAGAGAGCAATGAGGACGGATATTTTTTCCTCACGATGACCGCGGGCAAGGAACTTGAGGAATACGGATCGGCCCATATTTTT
>JALOQW010000001.1 GCA_025459275.1 Pirellula sp. | reverse complement strand
CGATGACTCGGAGCAATTTGTCCATGTGTGGGACCGACAGACAAATACCGAGGTCGCGAGACTGCTGGGACATACAAACGGATCCGTCATGACGGTTCGATTCAGTCCGAATGGGAAACGACTGTTGACTGTCTCTACGGTGTGGGAAGATTCAAGTGTGCCAGGGAAGGTCATCGAATGGGACCTCGCTCAGGGTCAACCGACTTCTGTCGTGATTGAACGGAGTGCCAAGACCGCTGCCTATAGCCCGGATGGACAATCGATCTATGTCGGTTCCGTGGATGGTTCGATTCTAGTTGTTGATGCAACAACCGGTGAGATCCAGCGAGAATGGAACGGCAACGGAAGCCTGATACTCTGTCTGAACGTATCGCAGGACGGAAAGTACCTCGCGACTTCTTCACGCGATGGTGTGTTGTGCATCTGGGATCTCGTGCATGGACAGCGAATATTGAAACTGCAGGGGCTCGGTGATTGCCGTCAGGTGATATGGAATCGTGATGGTACCCGTTTAAGTGTTTGCGATTACGGTGGCCTGATTCGTCATTTTAGTTTCGATCAAGGACAATTGACCTTGAAGGATACAGAAATGCGAACCAAGTCTCCGCAACTTTGCTATTCACCGGATGGAATGACAGTCGCGTCGTCGGTCTTCTCCGAGGGCGCTGATATTCGAAGCGCTGAGACCGCTCGAGTCTTGCAGAAGTTTCATTCCCATCACGGACACGTCCTAGCGCTTGCGTTCGATGCAAGTGGCCGTTGGTTCCTTACCGGTGGTGCAGATGGTACCGTTTGCATCTGGGATGTTGCCGATCGAAGTCCTTACTATCGCGAACGGCTTGGAACGGTTGGTGGTATTGCGACCGCAATGTTTCGTCCGCGAAAGGCACAGTTTGCAGTCGGTATTGAACGTTTGAATTCGCGCGGAGCAACCGCGAGCGGAAAGCCTCGTTTGGAGCTTTATAACTCGCAGACCCTGCAACTCGAACGGACCTTCCTAGGGCATACCGACTGGGTCACTTGCATGTCATTTGACACGAGCGGTGATTCTCTGGTGTCTGGATCCTCGGATCGAACCATCAGGGTCTGGGACGTCGAGTCCGGCTCGCAAACTCACTGCCTGAAAGGTCACGATGCGAGCCTACAAGGGGCATGGATCCAAGAACCAGGTGAATCGGTTGTATCGGTCGATGACCGAGGAGCGATCCATCGATGGAACTTGTCGACCCAAGAGTCGATCTGGAGTTACCAAAACCTCGAGGAGAGTGTAGATGTCCAGCCATTTGTGGCCAAGGCCGCCTACTCGGCACGAACCGATCGGCTCGCCATCGCGATCCCTTCGCGAGGACGCATTGATGTATGGGATATGAATCAATTGCGGCGATTAGGCTCGCACCCCTTAGCCTCTAAAGTGCATTCCATGGAGTTTCATCCTGATGGAGTTCAGCTTGCGGTAGCCTCCGAACGCTCGGCGATTGAACTATGGGATACAACTACGACTTCCGAATATGGGAATGCACTGCCTGTCGCTACGATGACCGGGCATTCGGATTCAGTGACATCCATCGCGTTCAGTACCGATGGTGAGCGACTTGTCTCCGTGAGCAAGGATGAGACGATCCGGCTCTTTGATACGCATCGAGGATTCGAGTTGATGGTGCTCGATGAACTTCGAGGGCAAAACAGCATCGTCGCATTCAGCCCAGATTCCAAGAAGATTCTACGCTGTGAAGGCCGCCGAATGAGCCTTTGGAGCACCGAGAGGTTTCGAAAACCGCCATCCAACTACCAGGACCAACTGTTGGCGTGGCACAGAGACGGTTATCTTCAGGCCAACAGCCTTGACGACCGATTTGCGTTGGAGTTTCATTTGACTCGACTCATGGAACTGGAACCCGAGACCGCCTCTCACTGGTATCATCGAGGACGCGTGCGTTCGATGCACACCGACTATGAGGGAGCCGAGACGGACCTGCAAAAAGCGCTCTCCATGCGAGACAATTTGTCCGTCCGAAGCCTCCTTTGCAGAAACTATTTGGCTAAAGGCGATTTGGAATCCCTCCGAGAAGAATGCCTATCGATGATCGATCGACTGGGAGACTCCAAGTCGGATGCCGATGTGAACCTGGTGGCGTGGACCTGTAGTTTGACCCCCGATCTTCGAATGGAACTCGATCGATTTGTCCAACCCATGGAAGAGATCTGCAACCGAACACAGCGCGGCACCTACTGGAATACGCTATCGCTACTTTATTATCGAATGGAACGGATGGACGATGCCATCCGAGCTGCTAACGAGTCCATGAGAATTGATCGTGCCGGCAACGAACCGGTCGATTGGATGTTTCGCGCCATGAGCATGGCCCGCCTGATTCGAAGCGGAGATCCGCGGGCGTCTGAACTGAGCCAGACTCTCGATCGCGACTTGCATCGAATCGAAGAATGGAAACGGATGCAGGCTCAATCGCTTCTGACGGGCCGCCGCAAAGAGGCTCGCATTCTTCGAATCCAGAATGTCGAACTCAAGCAGTTCGCGCACGAGCTGGAACAGCTTCTGATGGGACTGCGATGAGGCGAGCGGTGGGTGTTAACCCACTGTTTTTCTCTACGTCACCTTGCCATGCGTTCGGGGCTAGGAGCTTGGCAAGCTAGGCAAAATGAGACGGTGATTCCAATTTCTATGAATTAATGGATTGGGAGGCCCGATGTTCAGCAAGTCTGTTAATGGGTTCCGACCCAGCGTTGCGAAGGATCGTGATGCGTGCGTCTTTATGGATGGAGAAGTGCTGAGATGGCGAAGATCCACAATTCAACAAAGCTATTCGCGCTGGCGTTAGGACTCGGCATTGGGCCTTCGGCGATGGCACAAGGGCTCTACCTTTCCGCTGCTGGTCCCATCAACCGCAGTATGGGTGGCGCTTCGGTGGCTGCCCCTATCGACTCCATCGGTGCGATTTATTGGAATCCCGCATCGATCTCTGGCATGGAACGATCGGAAATGGCGTTCGGTCTCGATGTGTTGTGGTCGCAGCAAACGGTAGGAGTGTCGGCTCCAGGCCTCGATGTAGAGACCCTGTCCACCACGGGTACAGTACCCATTCCCAATATCAGTTGGGTATACAAAACCGGGATCCCTGAGGTCACTCTGGGATTGGGGGTGAATGCGGTCGCAGGATTCAAGACCAGTCTTCCCATCGATCCGAACAACCCTGTGACTTCGTCCTTCTCGCCCAACGCGCCGATCTTCGCGCAAGCACAATTCTTCCAAATCGCGCCCGTGTTGTCGTACGCAGTCACTGACAAGCTCTCGATTGGTGCCGGTCCCACGATCGTAACCGGCACGGTTCAAGTCGACCCCTTTGTCTTGGCAGCTCCAAACCCGACCGGATTTGCTCAGGGCTACGCGACGGAGTACGAGTGGGGGGGCGGGGTTCAATGTGGTGTGTATTACATCGTCAACGACGATTGGCGCGTCGGTTCGTCCTTCAAGAGCACACAATGGATCTCCGACTTCGAGTTCAACACGTCGGATGGTAACGGTGCTCCAAGGGTCGTTTCTGCAGACATCGATTTACCGATGATCGTCTCGGTAGGAACATCCTATGCGGGGATCGAGAATTGGCTCTTTGCGATGGACGTTCGCTACTTCGATTACGAAAACACTGCGGGCCTGGGCGATCGCGCTGTCTTAACGCCAGATGGTCTGGGAGGTCTCGACTGGAGTTCTGTCGTTGCGGTTTCCCTTGGCGCTCAACGCTCCTTCGGAGATATGTTCGCGTTGCGAGGTGGCTACACCTACAATCAAAGTCCGATCAAGGATAGCGAAGCGGTCGTCAATATCGCCACACCTCTTTTTTATGAGCATATGTTGAGCACCGGCTTCTCCATTACGCCCAATCGAAGCCTTGCATTCAACGCCGCCTATTCTCATATGTTCAACAACACGTTGACTACCGAGGTGTTTCCAGGTGCGGAATTCAGCAACAGCATGTATGCCAACTTCCTGACGGCCGGTATCTCGGTCTTCTACTAGTACATCAGCGCTCTCTGATTGCTGCAACGGGAAAGGAATGACAGGCACTGCGATTTGGCTATCCATCTACTGACATCCATGGCGTGGAGGAGAGGATTAAGGACATCTCGTTTCTAGCGGAGGGGGCAAGCCCCCCGGTGAGTGGAACGCGCTTTGTGAAGATCGAACATTCCCAAAAGGATTTTTCTTGACATCTGCACAGCGTCTGCACCAATCGTAAGTGACTCGCCTTGAGACGCCGGTCAGAGACTTCTCTCCTTCTGACGCCGCAATCCGACACCGCCAATTTCGATCACGGTCTCTGGGTCTGAGTCCACAACGAACATGCAGCAGATCTTCGGCGATGCAGCCAATGCGAGCAATGGTTCGACTCTGCGAACCATCACCACGGCCCCTACGGTTACTTTAAACCAGTCCTTCGATGCGATGAACAATCGCACGGAGCTCAAGGCCACGATTGCCTGGGGACACACACTTTTCGCCGGAGGCTCATTTCAGAATGCCTGCAATGCGACTTGAAGGGACGACTGAGGCGAAGGGGGCTCCGACGCGGGGACATACCCCGCGTCGAAGCCGAGTGAAAAGTGTGTGTCCCCGCGGGGCTCGTTCGTTTCAACGTGTCAGCGGATTGGTTTGAGGGCCGAATGGCCTGGCAGAACTTAAGCCGGCAGCGATAGCTGCCGGTTCGCGATTGGAGGAGCCTCAGCAAGGCCTGTAGGGCCGACAGAAACACCGTCGTGGTGCACCGATCATTGGAAACGGATCGGGCGTGATTGTGCGCAACGATTCTTCTGTCGCCCCATCCGGGGCTTGGGGCTACCGTAGGTCGTGTTACCCGGACCTGTCGGTCCGGGCTAAAGTTCTGCCGGTCCTTCGGACCTAATACCGACAAAGTAAAGACGCTCCCTGGGGACACACACTTTTCGCCGGAGGCTCATTTCAGAATGCCTGCAATGCGACTTGAAGGGACGACTGAGGCGAAGGGGGCTCCGACGCGGGGAGGACTCCGACGCGGGGACATACCCCGCGTCGAAGCCGAGTGAAAAGTGTGTGTCCCCGCGGGGCTCGGTGGGGATTTCTAACTGTCGCTATACAGTTTTGATTATTTTGATTATGAAGTTTTATGGGGGAACGCTAGGACACGCACTGCGTCCGTCACGCTTTGCCCCCCGTGTTCAACGCAATGCCTGTCCAAGTTGGGTGATCCCTGCCATGCAGCCCCTATCGTTCACGACCATCGAATCGTTTGACTCGGTTCACGAAGCCAATGTTGCTGTCGCGGTATTGGCAGAGAACGGTATCGATTGCTTTACCGAGAACGCGACGCTGATCGCCAACGATTGGCTTCTCGCGGGAGCGGTCGGTGGCGTGAAAGTCCAGGTACCCTTGAGCCAAGCTTCAATTGCTCGTGAGGTCCTTGATGCATGGCGCAAAAGTCGCGCTGATCGTGTCGATGCTGGCAAGGACCAGTGGATTGTTTTTCGTTGCTCTGGCTGCAGGGAGCTGATCGCCATCGGAGCGGAGAACGCCAACCGAGTGGAGAATTGTCCCCTATGTCGGCGATATGTCGACGTACCTGCAGAATCGGATCCCACTCTCACCAAGGAGGTGTGCCAAGCAACCATCCAGTCATCCAAGACCCGAATGTTTCAACGCGCGGAGCAATTCCTCAATGCTCCGTGGTTCTTGATTCTCGAATGCATGGTAGTCCTCGGACTGGCGTACATGCCCTACCAAGTCTGGGCGATATATCATTGGCAGGCCCTGAATGAAGGGGAAAGCTCCTACATTGGCTTTCTGTCTACACAAAACAATGCGAATCTGACCTCGCGATCCTTCATCGTCATCGTCTGCGTTTTGGCAGTCCTGCTGGTTCGCGGAAGCCTTAGGCCGTACGGCATAACGCTGGAGAAAGCCGTTCCGGACACAATTCTGGGGATTGCTATAGGGATGGGGCTGGTGACGCTAAACATTGGGCTGATTTCCATCTTGGGAATCCCGGATTTTTCAGCCGAGTCTCCGGAATCCCTACCGACAGGAATCGAAGGGTGGATCGCGCTGCTGGGGAGCGGATTGTTGGCAGTCCTGCTGAACAGCATTGCGGAAGAACTGGTCATGCGTGGTTATCTGACCGTTCGCGTAGAACAACTGGCCGGCAACGCATTCCTGACTGTGTCAGTACCCGCACTCCTGTTTGCCAGCTACCACATTTACCAAGGAGTATGGGGGGCAGTATTGATTGGGATCACAGGCCTGGCCCTGGGGGTGTGGTTTTACAAAACTCGCCGCCTGCTGGGGCCCATCGTCGCGCACACTTGCATGAATCTTTATTTTTTGGCGGATGAACTGTTGTGGAGCGTGACCGCCAATTAGGGCATTTTATAAGCGGCTTCGAAGAGTTGTTGTTGCGAGGTGAGGGTGTCTAAGTCTCCTTGCAACTGCTGCAGCTTGCCAGTCGCGGAATCCATCGCCTGTTGAAGTGCCACACGTTGAGAGTCCAGGCCTTGTTTCTGTTCTTGGAGGGCGGCTACACGCTTTTGGAGTTCCGCAATCTGCGCTTCCAGCGATTGCATCGAAGTAGCAACCTCATCGATCTGAGGCTGCATGCCGCGAATCGACGCTGCAGCGGCTTCCTGTTCGGCTTGGGCCTGAGCAACCGACTGCTCCATCGCCGACTTTCGATTAGCGAACTCGGTATGCATATTCTGGTAACGAAGGAAATCTTGCTCGAGGAGCTGAATCCATTCGGCGGCGCTGGCTACGTTGGCGTTGGCCGCGTCCACGCTGGCTTGAGCAGCAGCAAGGGGTCCCATGGCCGCATCTCGTTCTTTGGACAGGGCTTCGATCTGGGCAGCGGCGTTGGCTTTCGCGGTGTTCCATGATTGAATCTTGGCCATCCAAGCGGCAAGTTCCTGGGTCTTGCCGTTGATGGCGATCGCCATCTCGGCAATTTCCTTTTCACGCTGAGCCTTGGTCGCACCTAAGACGTTCTGGTCGGAGGTCAATTGCATCAGCGTGTTGGCTTTGTCCAAGACAGCCTGTAAACCATTGGCGATCTGTTGGTCGATGTTTGCGAGATCTTGGCTTGCTGGATCGGTTGCAGAACTCTTCTGTGATTGAAGCGTGGCGATGTTGCTCTCGAGTTGCTTCTTTTCTGCGATGGTTTGGTTGACGACGGCAAGCTTGGACTGGATGTCCTGCTCGATCTTTGCAAGATCGGTTGACGCCATGGTATTCGCAGCCCTGAGTTGATCGATGGCTTGTTGGATCTGGGCTGCTGCAGCGGTCCCTGATTGGATCTCGGTATCGAGCATGGCGATCGCTGACTGCTGATCTGCAATCTGCTTGTTGAAACCGTCCAACGTAGTTTTCAATCCATCGAGCTTGGTGGCTTCGGCAGTTGCCATCGCTACGAGCTCGGCGTGCCGATTTCTTCCTGCCTCCAGCGCCATTTCCAGAGTGGGTGGATTGGGAGCCAATCGCTTTTCATCTGCTGGATTGGCGCGGGTCCAAAGGCGGACGTTGCCTGCCCAATCCCCTGCGACCACGTGAGAGCCATCGACTGAGATGGCGACTTCCTGGCCCGCTTCTGCCAAAGCAGGCATCTCACCGGCTGCGTTTCCGCCGGCGTCCCAGATCTTGACCTTCTGATCGCGACCAGTCGAAGCCATGGTCCCATCATTGCAGATCGCGATCGCGGCTGCTCCCCCACCATGGGCATCCCAGGACTTGATGAGTTTGCTCTCGTTCATGTCCCACATTTTGAGGGTTCCGTCGAGAGAAGCGGAGACTACCGCATTGGAGTCAGGTCGCCACGCCAACGAACGGATTTCCCCTTTGTGGCCTGGAAGGTCGGCATACAGTCGGCCGGTCCCGGTTTCCCAAATGACCAATCCAGCGGCCCGATCAGCCGTAGCTAGAAGCAAGCCATCGGGACTGAAGCGAAGCGCATAGATCCAATCGGTATGTTTCTTCTGTTCCCACTTCAACTCGCCGGACAAAGTGTCATAAACACGGACCAGTTTCTGAGGCCCTGCCAATGCGATAAAGCGATTGTCGTCGCTGATGTCGGCCGCCAAAACGATATCGAGTTCATCTCCAACTTTGGCAATCCGATTGCCGGTTGCAATGTCATGCAGTACTGCAAACCCGCTCGCGCTGTGTCGACCACCACCGATCAAGATCAGTCGCCCATCTCGCGAGAAAGTGATCGACTGCGGTTCCCCTTCAGGAAACGGAATGATGCCGAGAAGTTGTCCCGTGTGTGCGTGGTACAAGGAGACTTGCAATTGCCCCCCTACGGCGATCAGAGGGGACCAGGGGCTCGCCGCTAGTGCCGACACCGCCGAGGCCTTGCTGGTATACAGGGGTGTTTGTCTCAGAATGGAGACGGGCATGGGGGGCGGTCCTTCGGGGCGTCCAGCAGCAGCCACCGACAGCGCGGCAGCATTGGCGGTCGGCTTCCGGATGGCGGATCCGCTATTCTCGGGCATGCCTTGTTCAATCCACGTCTTCAACAGATCCAGCTTGGCCTGGGGAATGCGATCCTGCATCGGAGGCATGATCGGTTGTTCTTTGTGGGCCGTAAGCGCATAGAGTCTGGATGAATCCAAGTCACCTGCGACCAAGACCTCACCACTGCTGCCACCCGTCATCGTCATCTGGAACGATTCGAGCGACAAACCACCTTTCTTGGCATTGTTGTTGTGGCATGACGAACAATGTTCGCGAAAGATCGGTTTGATATGATCATCAAACGTGATCTTCGCGGGTTCTTCTCCCTGCAATCGATCCGCATGCCACAGCATCGCGGCACATCCGACCAACGCCAAGCGAACTGGCCAGTTGCGATTCCAACCGGTGGAAGATTTCGAAAAGGTGCGGTGCATCGAGGTTCTCATCGTCAATGAGTCGTACCAGGCTTAATGATTGAAGATGAATTCGCGACTGTTCAGGACTGCCCAAAACACGTCGTGCAGTCCCACATCGGGATTGCCCGATTCTTCCACGAGTTGCAAAAGGCGAGATTTCTCAGCCTGGGTCGGGAATCGGGACAAGCATCGTAGGTAGATTCGATCGATGATCCCTTCGGGCGGAAGGCCTTGCTCTTTCCATTGCTTGAGAAGTCCACCCTGGTTGATCTTGCCACTGACGGCGTTCCCATTGATCAAGTGAAGGGCCTGTGAGAGCGAGGGATCGGTGGTCGCTTCATCAGCGCAAACCGTCGTCCTTGCACTTCGACCAAACGTGGTTAGGAAGTAATTACTTGTAGATCCATCCGCGATTTGTACAGCCCGAGCACCGACGGGAAGTCCTTGGAATTTCTCTTTGGTTGAAGTGACCTGTGAGATACAGTCCAAAAGGTTTTCCGAGGGGACGCGCCGGACGGTGGCGTGCGAGTAGTTCCTCAAGTCCTGTTCGTTGTCGGGCAACGGAGAGGTGGTTCGCTGATAGGTCTCTGAATTGCAGATATCGCGAACCAACTGCTTGATGTCGTACTTGTATTCGATCAGTTTCGCAGCCAGTGCATCCAGCAGTTCCGGATTGCTGGGTGGGTTGCTGGCCCGGAAATCATCGACAGGATCGACGATGCCAACGCCTGTGAAGTGAGCCCAGATCCGATTGGCCACGCTCTTGGCAAAGTAAGGATTGTCGTTGCTCGTGATCCAGTCAGCGAGGACCGCCCGTCGATCTTTGCCATTGGTATCCGGTACGGGGCCGCCGAGGAATTTCGGCTTGACCACTGCTCCACCGACAGGGTGATTGACTTCGCCACCAAACGCATTGAAGACAAGGATCTGTCGGTAGTCTTCGCTCTGCTTTCGTCCGACCTGCGAGAAGAAAGCGGCAAAGCCGTAATAGTCATCCATGGTCCAGCGATCGAAAGGATGGTTATGACATTGGGCGCATTGGGTACGAATGCCCATGAAGACCTGAGCCACATTCTCCGAAAGCTTCAATCGATCCTGTTCGACTTGATAGAAGTTGGTAGCAGGATTTTGGAACGTTCCACCGGTTGCCATCAGCAAATCCCGGACGATCTTGTCGATCGGGACGTTGGATGCGATTTGATTGATGAGCCAGTTGTAATAGAGGTAGGTAGCCTTGTAGCTCACTTCGGGCTTGCTCTTGATCATTAGCAGATCGGCCCACTTCATCGCCCAGATTTCGCTGAACTCTTTTCTGGCCAGAAGTGTTTCGATGAGGGCCGATCGCTTGTTCGGATCGGTACTGGCCACAAATGACTGGGTTTCTTCTTCGGTGGGCAGGAGTCCCGTGATATCGATGGTGACCCGTCGAATGAACTCATCGTCGGTACAGCGACCGCTGGCGGGCAATCGAAGCTTGATCAGTTTGGCATCGACCAGGGTATCGATATAGTTCCCTTGGGTCGGTTGCGGCTGATATTGCAAGCCACTGGGGAGCGCGAGAACCTGGGTGCCAACCGTGTGCGTGTCAAAACGGGCCATCACGAATGCTTCGCCGCGAACGCCGCTCGTCACACGTCCATCGACGGCGACGGCTGCGGTACGTTCATTGTTGGTCGTGAAGGAGGCTAGGTCCCAAACATCGCGTTGGGTTCCATCCGCATAGGTTGCCACGGCAACAAGCCGTTGCTCGCGTCCTTCGCCCTCGAGGACCGCTTGATTCGGGTACACATCGACCTTGGTGACCACAGGGGGACGAACCGAGTCTGCGGGAGCCCCCGCTTGCAGCCAAGACAAGAGGGTTTGGTAGTGTTTGCTACCCGGTTCAATCTTCTTGCCGCCGCTGTGTTGAACAGCCCCGGTAGCTTTCAACAGGATCAGGCTCTGTTCCGGCACGGCCAGATTGATGCGCCGGATCCCGATTTCGCGGGTGATGCGTTGGTAGTCACCCAGCGGATCGAATCCGAACAGGCTGAGGCGAAAGCCGTCTTTTCCGCGGGCAGCCCCGTGGCAGGACCCAGTGTTGCAACCTGCTTTGGTCAACACCGGCATGATGTCTCGCTCAAAGCCGACGGTTCTTGGGGTGGTCGAATTGGTCAACTGCAAGGCGACTCGGGCTTCCATTCCGTTCCATTTTCCGACCAGCTCCGTGGTGCCGTCCGCTACAGGATAGACAACGAGATTTTCCAATCGCGCAAGGGCCGGGTTTTCGATGCGCCATTCGACTTGATCGGAAACATCTTCCGTGATCCCGTCCGGACGTGTTGCCACCGCCACGACATGTTGCGAATCGGATTGGGCGCTGATTTGAATGGAAGGTGGATAGATCGCAAACGTGCTCGATGCAACCGTTGATTCCTGTGCGATGGTGTTTGTATTCGCGCCTGCTCCGAGGATGAGGCCACCCAGGAAGTAGAGGAACGCGATCCGACATTTCTTACACATCGTGGCGAACATTACTTCTTGTCCTTTTCCATTCGAAGTTTCTCAAGCCGTGTCAAAGGCTTCTCTGCAGGGGCTGTCGGTGCGGGCTCGGGAGTGGGGGCCGCTGCCACAGCCGTTGCAGGTGGAGGTGTGGCTGGCACATCGATTTGCACTTCAGCGTTGCCATTGACCTGAGTAATGACACCTAGATCGCTCGTCACTGTCCCACGACAGACGAGGGTCTTGTAGTTTCCGGCCCGAACCTCTGCAGGAATTTGGAGAGGGAAAGCCAATTGCTTGGCATCATTGGCCAATACCAATTTCGGTGTTGGCGATTGGGTTCCCGGTGGGATGCCAAGGATTTCGACTTCGACCATCCCCTCGACGGGTCGTTTCAATTCCACACCGACGATCACATCGACCGGTTTGCCTTGTTCAGCCATGGTCTTTGTGAACTTGAACTGGAAAACCGAGTCCGTCACGTCGAGCTGCACGAATTCGGATGCGATCGTGATCGGGCCATTTCCGATGTCGGTCGTTGCCAGGACCAGGATCGGCCATTTCCGAATGGCGGCCCCACCGTTCGCGGTCAGATTCAACTGGGCAGTAGATTGATCTCCTGGCATGTTCACGGGTGAGTAACCGATCCCCGGCGGTGCCGTTAGCAATCGAAGATAGATCGGCTTATCGAAGCCAGGATTGCGTTTGGCGTTGACGGTCAATGCCAACGATCCGTTGCGAACCAAAGGAACCTGGGGCTGGACGATTTCAATATCGAATGGAGCAGGTTCGACCACGGTAACCACCAAGCGATCGTCGAACCGTCCCCACACATCCACGTTATTCTGTCCCCGAACCAACTGCGTTCGTTGGCTTAAGTGGCCCACCAATGTTTGCTCAGGTGTCACGGCCAGGCTTGCCCGCAGATCGACGAGTTTCGATTGATTGGTCGCGTCGGCATCTGCGCGAAACAACATCTGGATCGTTCCCAGATCTGCAGCGCACAGGCCATCGGAGTGATTCATCTTGGGGGGGAGATCGGGAACATCGATTCGTCCTTCGCCGCCAACATTCTTTCGGACGAGGTTGGTTTCGATCGCCATTCTGCTTCCACGAGGCACGTTCACGACCTGCGAGACATAGCGTTCCAGTTCGTTGACGGACGTTCCTACTTCGGGTTGTGCGACCGCGACTTCGACGCGATAGACAAAGTGTTTTCCACCACGCCCCAAATGGTCGGAAACACACACCGCATACTTGCCATCCTCGGGGACACGGAAGCTGAGGTAACTATCTGGCCCTCCGTTGTCATCGTTTCCAGCCAATCCTCCTCCTCCGACCTTAAAGATCTGAAGGACTGGGTCGACTTGTGAACGGAGCGGCGATCGCGCGAAGACTTGAACGTCGAGCTGTTGATCTTTCTTGGCTTCGAATACCCAGTAGTCTCGATCATTCTCCGTTTCAAGAATGCCATTGAATGCGACCGGCAGCGGATGCGCCGCGGGAATGGCGTTGTAATCCGAGTTGGGTTCGGTTTCGAGCACATTGGGCATATTGCTGACACGAATCCGATTCGGGGAGGGAGCGACTTGCTGGTTCTGAGTTGACCAAACCGCGTGGGTCTTGGTGGGGGATTCTGCAGGCATGTCGAACGTTTCGGTCCATTGGTTGCCAAGCAAATCGATGCATGTGGCCGTCAAAGGTTGTCCTGGAGGACCTCCTGCTGGGAGGATAGCGACGGGACGAGGGAAATCCCCGACGTGCAATCGATAGCGTGCGCGTTCATTTCCTCCAAAGCTGCTCTCTCGAACTTCGATGATGTAGCGTCCTTTCGCCGGAGCCACCATCGAACACAAGCAGTCCTGCTGCAAGAAAACCGAATCGTCGTTAGCCGTGATTTCGAAACGGTTGGCGTCGTAGATAGCAACATACGGATCAAAGAAGTCGTACAGGTAGGAATGCCGAAGTCCTTCTAACTCGACGTTCAGTCGCTGCCCCTGCTCCAACTCGACCGCAAAGTAATCGACATCTTCATTCAAGACGACCCCTTCGACGGTGCAGTTGTTGGTAATGGTTTGGGCTTGAGCGAATTCGCTGTTGGGTTCGACCTCCGCCACGCTTGGCAAGGCCGAGACACTGAACAACCGCATATTGCTGGTTCCGGTATCGGTGATGACTCGAAAGCCATGCAAATCTGTTTTCGTATCTGGAGCAGCAGAGATCGTTGCCTTGATGTTATTGGCATCGATCTTGGTAATGTTCGAGGCGCTCAGTCCAGGAGAGTAAAAAAGCAGTTCGCGCGCGTCACCCAAGCGCGCACCGGAAATCTGTACTTCCACCGAGGCACCGCGTTGGACTCCGACAGCCGAAAGGGCATTGGCTTCAGGCTGGGAACCGAATGCACCGGTTGGATTCGAAAACGCTGCGATCCACGATCCACATAGAATGACCGCAGCGCATCGAAGAGATCGTTGCACGCAAGACATGGTTCACCTCACGGTAAGAGATCGAAAATCGACTAAGCCAGGATGGAATCGATGACACGACCGCCATCGCAGATTTCGATTGGGCGATCTCCTGGCGCCATCAGTTCTTTATCCGCGACGATCCCCAGCAAATGGTACATCGTGGTAGCCAGATCCTCGGGGGAGACCGGATCGAATTCTGGTTCGGTCGCGGTTGCATCCGAGGCTCCATAAACCAATCCACCTTTGACACCCCCTCCGGCCATCATGACCGAGAAGACTTTGGGCCAGTGGTCCCGGCCCGCTTCGTTGTTGATCTTCGGAGTACGTCCGAATTCGCTGCTGACCAAGATCAATGTCTTGGACAATAATCCGCGCGATTCGAGGTCTTCGATCAATGTGGCCAGACCTTGATCGAGGGCAGGCATATCGCGCCGCATGCCGGCAGCGATTTGGTTGTGCATGTCCCAACCTCCGTACGTGACCGTGACGAATCGTGCGCCGGCTTCGACCAGTCGACGGGCCATCAACAATCGTTGGCCAGCAGCGTTGCGGCCGTACTTGTCCCGAAGCGCGTTGTCTTCGGCGTCGATGTTGAATGCCTCGCGAGCCTTGTCGCTGCTGATCAACGAGTAGGCTCGATCGTAGAAGGTGTCCATCGCCGCGATGTTGTCCGAACGCTGTTTAGACTCGAAGTACTCGTTCACCGCTTCGAGAGCCGATCGACGTCGACCGAACCGAGCCATATCAACGTCACCGCGCAAGTTGAGGTCTTGGACACGGAAGCCGTTATTGGCAGGGTCGGCTCCCAAACTGAACGGGCCGTAACTGGAACTCAGGTATCCCGAAGCCGCAAACTCGTTGGCTTGGCCAGGGATCGCAATGTAAGGAGGGAGATTGTTTCGAGGACCGTACTCATGGCTTACCACCGAACCGAAGCTTGGATATATGAGCGCGGGCGAAGGCTTGTATCCGGTGAACATGTTGTGGGTTCCCCGCTCGTGGGCCGCTTCACCATGCGTGACCGAACGAATCACGGTCAATTTGTCCGACAGCGATGCCAATCGCGGAACCGTCTCACTGAAGACGTCTCCGGTCTTGGTCTTGATGACTCCGACCTCGCCTCGGTACTCGAGAGGGCTATAGGGTTTGGGGTCAAACGTTTCTTGGTGAGCGATTCCACCGGGCAAGAAAACATGGATCACGCTTTCGGCTTTGGCTTCGATGAAGTCGTAGTGCTTTTGGTCCGCAAATGCTTGGCGGGAGCGGATCTGGAAAAAGTCACCTAAGGTCAGCCCGAGTCCACCGACAGCCCCCACGGTCAAAAATCCCCGACGGCCTAACGGATTTCCAAGACATCGCATGTGTACTACTCTCCATGGTTGGGTGGGATGTGCAGACAGATCACTAAGTCGGGCGCTTTGGGATCGGACAAAGGTGCATAGGGCACGGCTAGGTCGAACGGTCAGGCGGTTGCAGTCGGGCGGTTGGGGTGGGAGGGAGAGGATGGCAGCCCGCAGCACACCCTCCGTGAGGACTTTCATTATAGTGTCCACAAGCTTCAATGGTACTCACTTGCCCCAGGATTCTCGAGCGCGAAGTGCAAGATGCACCATTTTGTCATCACAGCGACACATGGGGCGCATTCAATTCGATACAGCGTCTCCCTGTTCCGACCTAGTCTAGCTGCTACACTCCTAGCGTCTTCGAGTCGGGTATTGTCCTCGGGTCGAGGTTGGGCGGTCGAGTCAATGGGAAGTCATCCGACATGGGACATTGGGAAAATATCGGTTTACCCGACGATTTCGACGGAGTGGTCAGACTGTTTCCGCTTCCCAACTTGGTCTTATTCCCGAATGTGATCCAAGCCCTTCATATATTCGAGCCTCGGTATTGCGAGATGCTGTCGGAGGCGTTGGAGTCGGATCGCTTGATCACGATGGCGATTCTGGATCAAGGCTGGGAGAATTCTTTCCATGGCCAACCTAAGATTTCGAACGTTGTCTGCATCGGGAGGATCATTTCTCACTCACCCACGGGAGATGGGCGACACAACATCTTCTTGGCGGGGATCCAACGAGCCAAGATTGTTGAGGAGCTGGAAGTAGGGACCAGTTTTCGGCAAGCTCGTGTCGAGATCATCGAGGACATTCCGATCGAGGATGAAGCCAAATCGGAGTCGTGTCGAGACGAGCTTTTGTCGATTTTTCGAGCGATGATTCCTTTGGAAGTATCCGGCTCGAAAACCTTTACGGAGCTTCTGACACGTCAATTGCCTCTGGGGGTTTTGACGGATGTGATTGCGTACGCGGTGAATTTGTCATTGGCGACCAAGCAATATTTGTTGGGCGAACCCAATGTGGAAGCTCGATATCGAGTGTTGGTTGACAGTTTGACGACGCTGGTCGAAAACGACGAGCCGACAGGGGACACGTTGCCCCGAGGCTTACGGCGAGGTTTCCCGCCCCCGTTCAGTGCCAACTAGACCTGCATCGGACAAAACGTTTTCAAGTCTGCCTCGCAACAGATCCATCTGGTCGGAGCACAGCGATTGACCGATTTGCGATGCGATGAAGAGACCTGCATAGAGAACGAGGGTTGCAGCCACGATTGCCAGCCCCCATGGGAATTCGCCGACCAGCCATTGAGAGCCTGCAAAGATTCCGGCGAAGAAGATGGAGCAGAAAAAGGCGAGATAGAAGATCCAGATCAATGTCCATAAATTTGGGCGAGGGGCAAATCGCCCGATCAAGCTGCAGCGATCATCCGAGCTTCCATCGGCGAAATAGACCAGTAAGTGTGGTGACCATAGTCGATGCATTTCAGGTTCGAGATGAAATTCGGCGTACTCGCCATGGGACATGTAAAGCTGTTCGTCTCCTCTGCGTTCCATGGCGGATTGGAATCTTGGGATGGCGACATCTTTGGCTGCAGAAATATCGAGCCGGAACGTCGGCTGGATGGCCCATTGAGGTTTCATTGCTAACTCGCATTCGGCGGGAGAGGGATAGCGTGCTAAGCGTGTCTAGCATCCATGCCGTTACCTTAACCGCAGGCAAGCACCCTTGCGCCGGGTGTGGAGGGAGGTTCGTAACGATTTTTCGGACTTCGAGGCTTGGGGAAGCTCGATGCGTGCATGCGAAGTCCGAAGTTTCCGATCCCGAAGTCCGGGCGGCCTGCGTAAAATAGGTAAATTGACGCTTGCGGAGGTCTCCGGAAGACCAACGAACGAAACTCTTGAAGATCTTCTCTCAAAAATCCCATGGAGCGAGGCTTGAAAGTCCTGCGAAAACTAGCTCTTTGGGGTTGGGCCTGCGCTGCGCTGGTGGGCCTCATGGGATCGGTCTGGGCCCAGGATTCTGACGATTCGCAGCCGTTTCCGCCCACTCGAGCTCCGGACGTGTTGGCTCCAGGGGCACGGCCGGACGTTTATTGGCTTCGCAATGCCCAAGGGGTACCCGTCATGGTACCTCGAATCGACTACGAAGAGTTCGAACGACTACTGGAGGAAGCCAGCGGGGCGAAGCAAGACCAGCCTCCCCCAGCGTTATCCCAGCTCGATCTGCTCATCGAGCCTGAAGTGGATTTTGCAAAAGTTGCTGTCGATGCGGCGTTGCGGTTGCCCTCTCCGAACCGATCCTGGCTGACGGTGCCCATTGGTCTGGCTTCGATGCAATGGTTGCCATCGGCCGACCGTCCGGATCGAGACGACCTGGTTGTGCAATCCAGTGGGTATGTTTGGAGAATTGAGCCTGGTTTGTCGAGAGATCGCTCGCTGAAGTTATCGGCGGTTTGCAAGATCACTGCTTCCAACAGCGGGAACTCCATACGTCTCGACTTGCCTGCGACCGCGACGGTCGTACGCTTAAAGTTGCCTCTTGGTGAGTGGGATTTGACGGCTTCCGGTGGAGGAACCGAAGTTGTCGAGCCGTTTCGAACGATCGATGGCCATTCGGTGGCAATCGTGCGAACCACCGCCAATACACTTAATCTCGCGTGGAACCGGAAAGAGGAACGCCAATCCATTATCGCCGTTGAAGCCGCCAGCCAAACCAAATTCTCCGCAAGCGATGATGGTGCGCTGATCAAGGCGGTCACTACGTGGAGTCTACGCGGACCCACAAGTTTAGGAGGGAGGTCCTTTACCGTTTCACTCCCACCCAACGGACAAGTTCTTGAGCCTGCGACGAGTCGTGTTGGTATAGCCGGTTATCGCATGACGCGGAGAGTGGGAGAGAGCGAGCCCTCCGCAGAAGAGGAACCGAAGCCCACGATTTTTGATATCGATGTCGATGAATCTCTAGCTCGGGCAGAGTTGGATGTTGCGCTGGAATGGCAGATCATCGGCCCGCCCAACCCAAAGGCGTTGATCCTGGATGCTCCGACAATCGAAGGAGTGCAGTCGCATTCAGGGGCGATCGAATGTGTCATCCCACGAGGCGTAGTGTTTCAGTGGTCTCCCACGGGAGATGCTCGGTTGATCCGTCAGGGGATGGCCGCCGATGGAAGCAACTCCATGGTTTTTGCCTTTCAGTTCGCATCCCAACCTGCGGGGGTCAAGGCATCCTGGCAATCCTTGGTGAACCGCCCCAAGATGCGAGCGAACCACCAAATCGAAGTCCGCGAAAATAGTGCGATTCTCGGAGGGCGCATCGACTTCTTAAGCGATCCAACGCAGTTGCCGCTGTTGCAAGCAGAGTGGTCGGGTTGGGACGTTGATCGGGTCATTGTGCATCCATCGATGCTCGAGCTCGACCGCAATTCTCTTCAAATCTCGGAAGACAAAGAGCGTGTTGTCCTGCCTCTGAATGCCAGTCTGTTTATGGGCGGGGGGCGAGACGTTCCCTTGGGTAACATTGCTTCCGGGACAGGTACGGTAAATCTAGAAGGTTCCGAGCGATCTGCGCCGGGTTCCAGTCCAGCATCAACCGGAGCAAAAGTGGTTGCGCAAGATGCCTTTGCCATTGAGTATGTGTTGACCAAGCCTCTCCATGCTGGAGACGATTTGCTTCGCCTGTCATTACCCCAACTGTCTTGGTTGAACCAGGACACCCAACAGAGGACCGTGGTGACTCCGGCCGGTGTAGTTCGAGTTCAGTCCTGGACGTATCGATTTTCAGAAGTCGAACCTGCACCCAGCGGGCTCGTACCAACAAGCGTCGCGGGTGCTTCGCCAGATGCAGTTCCAGCTCCTTTTCGATTGTCCTATCAAGTCGGCGAATCCGGGGAATTGACGACTTGGATATCAAAACGCTATCGGCGTCCTTCCTCAACGTCGGTGGATTACGATGCTTCTCCACAGTTGAAGGGATCTTCGATCGAATGGAACCATCGATGGGTTTGTCGGAGTTACGGCGGGAGGCCAGAAGCACTGATACTCGGAGTTCCCACGAATATGGTTTTAGGCGATGTTCGTGTAGAAGGATCCACATTGGAGTTGCAGAAGATGGAAGGTGGAACGGCATCGTTGGATCCCCGTTACACTTGGTACACGATTTCTGTGCCCCGTTCTCCCGTCGATGAGACTCAAACAGCGGATCTGCTGATTACGGCTACCTCGGAAATGCCGCTATCGTGGGATGATACGAATTCACTGCCGATTCAGATTGAGTTGCCCGTATTGAGATCCGCTCGGGACGAAGATCTGCTCGTCACCGACACAACCGTCGTCCGACGAACCGATCCATCGAGCCAAGGGACGGAGGATCGGGAGTATCAACTCGATCCAGATCGCCCGCGATGGGAAGAGGTGCTGACCAAACCGGTGCCAGTGTCCGAGCGAGATATCGAAATCGAGGCCGAATGGGTTCAGACCATTCTCAATGCGATCTACCAGCGGGATCGATACGTGGTGCGATTCTCAACAGAGCGAGAGTGGCTCGACTTGGATATCCCAGGTTCGCTTAGAAAAGACCTCGAAATGGTACTCGACGGGAGACGTGTTCCATATGTCGATGTACCTGGATACGCAGACCGAACTCGGGTCGAATTACCTTCGAAGGAGCGCGATGACCGTTATGTCCTTGAGATCTTTACCATGCGACCGGGACCCGAAGGATTGCTCCGAAGGATCTATCTGAACGCTCCTCGATTGAACCCCAAGAAGAGTACGTCTCCATTGATATGGCAAGTCATCATGCCGAGGACCGAGCATTTGATCTGGTCTTCGTCGGAACTCGCACCTCTCTACCGTTGGGAATGGAACGATCTGTTTTTCGCGAGGAAAAGTGACCGAACACAGCAACGGATGGAAGCGGAATTGGGGGCAACCAAGCAACCCGAAGTGACCTTGTTGCAAACCAATCAATACGACCTGACCACATTAGCAGGGAACCAGGCGCTCAGCGCCTGGTTCATTCCCAGATCATTGATATGGCTTCCAGTCGCAATCGTGGTCCTTCTCTTGTCGATGAGTTTAGGGGAGAGTTCATGGTTGAGGAAGCCATGGTTGTGGAGTGGCTTATTGGTGACATGGTTGATCTTCTCTCAATGGTCCTGGGATATCTCCATTCTCCTCGCTCAAACTATACTCGCAGCCTTGGGTATGGCTATGACGTATGGGCTTCTTCGATGGTTGATCAATCGCAGGGCACGACGTCGCAGTATCTTTGTCAGTCGCTCTTCGAGTGTGGCGATCCGTAATCAACCGAAGAACACCAATCTGCATGGGTCTGCGAGCAACGTCAAAGAAGCATCGTCGAAATCTGCTTCGACCCACACAGCAGGCGTGCAGGTTCTCGAGGAAGGCTCTTAGCCATGCAGTGGAAAGCTCCTTCCAAGAACAACCGGTTTCAGGCAGCTGCCTTGATGATCGCATCTGTTTGCATCCTCTTGCATGGATCTTTGGCGCAGGCTCAGTCGACAGAGGCTACATATCGACGTGTCTACATTCGTGATTCGGATTTGCCAGTCGAGGGATTCCGCGCGATACCGCTCCCATCGTTTCAGGCATGGTTCGAAAAATGGAAGAGTCGCGATCCGATGGCACCAGGATACGAACCAGAATTGCAATCCTTTCATTCGCAGGTTCGACTGCTCGGCGCTGATCTGTATGCAGAAAGATCGAGGCTGCGATGGAATTGGGATGCAGCCAATCGAAGAGGTCGGTCCGGAATACGAAGATCGATCGCGCCGTGGAGCCCCGCGATCGACTCAACGTTGTTGACCAACGAGCCCAGCACCAGTTTGCTGGTTGCGCCCAACTGGATGTATGACAGTTCTGGCACCCCATCTTTGAGAATCACATCGGATGAAGACTGGTTTTCCTGGACGTTGCGACCTCAATCTAACAGCACTCCGAATCGCCTTAATTACGCTCTGTCGTTCCCGAGGACGACCGATAGCTGCATGGTCCTTCAATTGCCGAAGAGCGCAAGGGTGTCCGACGCCAGTGGTGTTGTTCGATCCGTTGCAGGTTGGAACGATGTTTTGCAACGTGTCGACGATTGGCCCGTTGCCTTGGCCGCCCCGGATACCGTGCCGGAATTGAACAACAACGATGCCTTCTGGTTGTTGGAACTGAGTGGACTCGATCAGGCGAGTTTCTCGATCATACTCGGAGAAAATCAGAGCTTGATGGATCCTGGAACCGAGGAATCTCCTTCCTCGGCAAGAATCCACCGACTGATCGCGCGTCAGAGCATCACGCATTCGATCACAGCCCAGCACATCAAGACTCGTTGCGAGTGGGAGTGGTATGAAACGACGACAAACGATCGAACGCTGCGATTGCGATTACCGGAAGGGGTGAGATTGCGTAGCTTGACGGTCAACGATCAGGAAGCCTCGATCCAGTTCTCGAATCGGATGATCGACGTAGGAATTCCTGCTGAGGATCTCTCGGAAACATCCTTGACGACTGCGCCCCGGACTCGAGTATCCGCTGAGTTTCTATCGAGCCTCGTCGATGTGACAGCCGATGGGATCGTAACCATACCGCCGATAGAGTGCTTGAACGCTTACGTGGTTTCAGGAAGTACAACTCTCCTTCCAGAAGAATCGATCGAATTGCGAGGTGTCAGTTCCAACTTCGGCCGACTCGAAACTGTAAGTACTGGGCGCGGATCGCCAGACAGGTTGGATTATTCCTGGTTTCAGGCTCCGACCCCGATTTCGTTCCGTGTTTCGGCGAGGCAAGCGTTGGATCGGGCCGAAGTATTGACTCGATTGTCGACCGACTCCGACCGCGCTGTCGCAGTGGTCAAGATGCAATTGTCCCCTTGGCACTCATCCGCATCAAACCTGATACGTATAGGAAAGTCCTGGAGCATCGAATCGGCTCAAATCAACCACAAAGGTTTACAACTCGTGATTGACAGCCAATCGATCGATGCGGACGAACGTCAGGACATCGAGTCCCTGATACGTATCGATCGTACAGGTGCCGTCGACACCGGTCCTGTGACGATCGAGATGCAATTGGCTCGGGATATGTCGCAGTCGACCGACGATGGTTGGGACGCCGAGCCGCTTCTCGTGTTCCCAGGTCGTCAATGCGATGAAGTGGTCGTGATTGAGCCGGGCTTCGCTTCGAGGTGGGTGTATACAGGAGATTACGCCCAGGACCTTCGCGAGGAAGAGACATTGACGACCTGGCAGAAGGAACGGCTTCCAAGACTCGGCAAATACCTGCTCTTCCGAATGAACGAAGGAAAGCTTCCCTCGTTGCGATGGAAGCCAGAGCCATCACTACTGGAATGTTCAATCGCAACGAATGTGCGTGAAGAAGAGGACTCCATTCATGTCGAACATCGTTTCGAGGTTCGGTCCATGTCGCCGAACGCGCGCTCCCTTGTTCTGGAGCTTCCCGGAAAATGGCGTTGGGAATGGGAATCGGCTGGCCGTTGGTTGTCGCTGCCGGTGATCCATTCAACACCCGAAGATCGATGGCAGGTCACCCTTCCTGAAGTGAAAAAAGGGGATACAGCTGCTATCGATGGGTATCGCTTGCGAGCGATTGGGCGATTCGAAAGCGGAGAGCAACCGCTGGAACTGGTCTTGCCTCGCGTTTCAGGTGTGAATGTCGCGTCCCATACACTCGTCGCTTCCGCGACACTCTCGGTGATTCCTGACGAACTCGAAAATTCCCAATGGGCCTTCAATCAAAATGGTCAACTGGAATTGCGTTGGGTCGATACTGTATCGAGTCCGGATCCATTGCGGATCTCTGTTCATTCCGAGCGACACTCACAACGAAACCAGTGGCGAGTAGCGCAGAGCGATTTGCATGTTGCGGTGGATACGATTGGAAAGCAGAGAGCCGTTCTTCAATTGCAGGTGGAGGGGATGAGCGATGCCTTGTGGGAATGCCGCCTGAACCTCCCTCAAGGCTGGTCGATCCATCGATTGCTGGACAGGTCGGTTCCTGAGGCTTCCCATCAACCACGAAGCTCTTACACTTACCGACGCGATGGGGATCAAATCCTGATCCATCGACACCCAGTCAGCGGTGAATCCCTGAGTTGCAACTCGCATCTTACGGTTGTCATGTCGGGGCCTGCATTGACCAAAGAATCGTTCCTCGACTGGGGCGTCGCACCTACACGTGTCTTCCCGTTTCGTTGGCCAGAGATCACGCTGGATAATGCCGTTGCCATATCCCAGGCACACTTGTGGCTTCCGAAGGATCTTGAGTTGTCGGGGCCACCGCATCCCCACTGGGATTGGAGCCAGTGGCGTTCCCAGCGCCTTCCGAAGATGGAGGGTATGTGGAGCCCATGGGCGTGGACGGGCGAAGCGGTTTCGTGGTTGTTCGGGCGAGGAAAGCCTGTCGAATCCGACACAGTCCATGCCAACATGGTCCCGCCATCAGATTTGATACCAAATTGGATCGCATCGGACTGGTTACCTGTTTCGATCCCGATCGCATCGAAATCTGAGAACCATGGTCTCGATCAGGGCTGGACTCTTCGAACCAAAACATCCTTCACCGGCCCAGCCTTGTGGTTAGCGGTCGTTACTTTGTTAACACCGCCGCTCATCCGGCGCACTCCGTGGTTCGTACTGCTGCTGGCTGTTGTCGCGACGGTGGGTGGGCACTGGCTACCGGAACCCGTTTCTATTTGGTTCCGGAGCACTTGGGTGGGATTAGGCGTTGGCTCCGTTCTTTATCTCTTGCGCTGGGTCACGACTTCGACGGAGGTGCGGCCCATGGAACGACATGCTCGGCAAACAGGATGGTATCCATGGAACGAACCGGGCCTTGCCAACGAAGGTGCCTCGGACGAGTCTGGTCGTTCGGCTGTTGTTGTCTCATCCACAGTCATGGTTCTTATGGCATTGGGGATGCCGCTGATCGCTCAAGACATTGCGTCTTCTCGCGGTGCTATGACGGATGCCGTCTTCGATGTCCTCATCCCGCTCGATGCCGATGGCGAGTTTGTAGGAGATATGGTTTATGTGCCTGGCAACCTTGTGGCTGCGATGGAAGCTCAGGAGATTCCAACCCAAGCCGCCGATCGCGATTCCTATGTGATTTCCGCGAGACACACATTCCGATTCGACGCGAGGTCTGTGAGTTTCGGCAACACCGAGCAGCCCTGCAATCATCTTTACGAAGTCTGGATCGGAGAGGGGGAAATTGGGCGACCTTGGCGAATCCCGTTCCCCTCAGATCGATCTCGACTGAGTCGATTTCTGATCGATGGAATCGAGGTCGCCCCAAGTCGGTTCGTGAAGAGTGATACCGAGTTGCTTTGGTACCCAGAACGGTCCGGACGCCGCACCATACAGATAGAGTCACAGTTAAGAATTCGCCCCTTGGAAAGGGACAAGAATGCGACGTTGCCAAGGCCTGGCTTGCTGAACGATCTCGCGCCCCCGCGCGGATGGGGAATCGATATGCCGATTTGGCCAACCGCAAATGCCATTCTGGAGGTGGAGGCAGATGCAGGATGGGCCGTCGACTTCAACAGTCGCGGTCGGATCTCCAATCCCTCGATCGGAAAGTTCAGCATCCAGCTAGGTGGATTGGATCGGCTCAAGGGTGAGATCGTAACGATGTCTAGCCAGGCTTCGCGCGGTACGGGTACTATGTCCTCGGATTCCTCCTCTCTTGTAGGCGTCGAGTCCCCACAACTCAATACGGAACTCCTCATCGAGCGCGAGCAATTGATCGCACGGACGATCCTTGAGTACCCTCGCAATAGCGATGCGCCGTCCGAGATCGAAATCGAGTCGGATCTTCAGTGGCAGCCCATCGGCAATCGATGGGGTGATGCCCAGCTGATCGATGTACGCCCAGGAAGCACGCTCGACCGGCGCCGCTATGTGATGCGATGGAATGCCGATAACAACAGCAACTCCAGCAAGCGCGTCATCACTACGACATGGATTCCTGTCGGGGAAGTCAGTTTGCGAAACATCTTATTTGCTGAGTGCCGAGATCGTCGCGTCCGTCCCAACACGCTGCGATACGCGCGGTCGGCCGGGTCTGTCTGGACACTTGAGGGGATCAATACCTGGGTTCCATCCATCAATACCAAAGAACGGATCGATTGGCTGGAACTAAAGGAACGCCCAATCGCAACCAGTCTAAGGATCCCGATCGCGGGAGGTTTCGGAGTTTTACGCCAGCAACCGGAAAGCAAACTGCAGCGCGTACGTGTGTCGCAACAGTGGATCCTCGGATCATCCAAAAACGTGGTCCGATCGAAAATAGAGTTTGCAGCACCGGTGAATAATCGAAAAAATATTATCGTCTCCGTCCCAGCGGACTATTCCATCAGCAAAGTGAGCTTCAGGAATGCGACGCTTCAGCACACTTCGTGGATGGATGGAAACCATCGCAAACTTCAGATCTTTCTCGATCGTGAGGTTGGCGAAGTTAATGAACTGCTGGTGACAAGCGAACAGGATGTCTCAAACGGTCACGCCATGGAGCTGGTGCCGCCCAGGCTCGAGATCGAAGGCTTGTCGACGGCGGAACAGTACGCTGAGCTATCTGCGGATCCTGTCTGGCGCGTGCAGCTTTACGGCGAGGAGACCAACGCTCCTGCAACATGGCGAGGCCAAGGGCCCAACAAAACGCTGTCGACGATGGATTTGCAGGGAACATCCCAGTCGACCAAAGTTCGCGCAGAGCGATTGCACGGGGAGTGGAGTGGAGTCTTGACGATTGCCAAGATCGATTCTTCAGGGACGGACGTTCGATGGCGATGCAGTATGATCGACAATGCATCGCTGGACGCAAGGCCGACCCTGTTGGTTTCCCTGCCGATTGATATGTGCAGACAATGGACCAGCAATGCGACGCTCAAAGAGATTCCATCGCTGGATCCAACGCGCCGATGGATACAGATCCAACCCAACTGGAATCCTGAGAACACGGTCGCATCCTTTGAAGTGGATTGGGTTGGCGATCTGCCGAAGAGTGTCGGGACGAATCAGCCCCAATGGCGGGAGTGGTTGGATCGTATTCAGTTTCCTTCCGATCCCCGACTGGTTTGCCATTTTGCATTGGACGAGTCAACGCTAGCCTCGGATGGGCAGGGTGCCATCAAGGTGCGGTCCGACCAGGAGTCCGATAGGCTGCAAAGGGCGAATGGAGATGCGATTCCTACACTGGAGATTCATGAAGCCTTGCATGGATCGCATCCGACGCATCATCGCGTTGTTCATAGCTCGGTTTGGACCGACCTGTCAAAGTATCGAAGGGAGATGGGCCCCGCCGTCTTGGAATGGAAGCTGCCTCCGGACGCGGACATTTCCTGGGTAACGATCAATGGAGAATCTGTGTTGTGGACCGAAGACGACGATCGGCTGACCGTGACTGGTCCACCCTTGTCCATTCCGGTACGCATCGACATCTGGACCGAATACGATGTAGAGAGCATCGCTCTCGAGGAGTTGGGTGCCAGCGCTTTGCCGAGGCTTGCGAACCCTGAGCCATTCGAAGGATTCATCATCTTCGGCGATCGCGTCCAGCGAATCGGAGGGAATGAAGTTGCCACTTGGGCCGATGTGTGGCGCAAGAGTAGCGAGTGGAATATCTTGGTGTTGAATTCGCTCCGACGCGTCGGTGGGGAAGATTCCGCGAAAATCGCTTCGCATCCGGGAATCATCACACGGTGGCAAGAGTTCTTGGCAGCGGAAACGCTGGCGACATTAAAGGCGTGGGTCAATCTAGGTTCGACCGAGGATATGGCGAGATATCCATCGGTCGCTGCAGCGTACACCGAAATGGTGTCCACGTGCTCTCCGGAACTCCGACAGCGGATTCAGCGTCTCGCCTTGGATCGTCGCATGGCTCAGCCTGTCGACCAGACTCTTTCCAGTCCGAGTGTTGCCAGCCATGGTCCGGAGGTGGAAGGCACCTTTCTTGCGTGGTTGGTCACCCATCGGACGCGAGTGATCGCAACTCTGTGCATGATCTTGTTGATGGTGCTCAGCGCATGGATTTGGCGGACCCTCGGAATGTCGCTTCAGAGGAGTCCGTGGTGGCAACTTGCGATCATCGGATGTTGGATCTGGGTCTTTTCGGGTTCGTGGATACCCGGTTTGATCCTGACGCTGCTTGGGTTGCTCTTGGCGATCGATACCTACCGCATTCTCAACGAGCGATTTCGACAAACCGGGACTCGCGGACCACGGTAACTTTGATTTCGCCAGGATAGGTCAGCTGCTCCTCGAAGGCTTTGGCGATATCGCGGCAAATCTTGGCTGCAACAGCGTCGTCGGTATCCTTGGAACCGACAATGACACGCAGTTCACGCCCGGCCTGGATGGCGAAGGCTTGTTCGACACCCTGGAACCCTTTAGCGATCCCTTCCAGTTCTTCCATGCGTTTGATGTATCGCTCGAGGGACTCTCTGCGTGCTCCCGGTCGCGACGCGCTGCAAGCATCGGCGGTGGCAACCAACAGGGTGTAGGGGAACTCGGTGGTGAGTTGATCGTGATGGCCTAGGGCTGCATGGACCACATGTTCGTTTTCGCCGCTCCGTTTGAGCAAGTCGGCGCCGATCTTGGGATGGCCTCCTTCCAATTCATGGTCGGCGGCTTTGCCGATGTCGTGGAGCAATCCGCATCGCCGCGCGAGATTGGCGTTGAGTCCGACCATTTCGGCCATAAGACCTGAAAGGAATGCGACCTCGACGCTGTGGCGCAACACGTTTTGCGAATAGCTTGTTCGGAAATGGAGTCGGCCGAGCATCTCGATGACCCGTTCATTCAAGCCTTGCAAATTGACTTCTTGAGCAGCTTCTTCCCCCTTGCGACGAATGAAGCTGGCCATTTCCTTTTCGGTTGCCGCGATAATCTCTTCGATACGGGTTGGATGGATGCGACCATCGGTGACTAGTTTTGCCATGGATTGGCGGGCGATTTCTCGGCGAACGGGATCGAATCCGCTCACGATGACCACACCCGGGGTGTCGTCGATGATCAAATCGCATCCGGACGCTTTTTCGAACGCGCGGATGTTGCGACCTTCACGTCCGATGATTCGACCTTTCATGTCGTCGTTTGGAATGTCGATGCTGCTCGTTGTACTTTCCGAAGTTTGCGAGGAGGCGTAGCGTTGCATGGCGGTCAAGAGAATGTCTTGAGCCTTCTGTTGAGCGCTTTCCGAGACTTTCTTTTCATGTCGCAGGATGACCTGGCCCAGTTCACCCTGCAGCTCTTTTTCCATAAGGCCCAGCAATTGTTGGCGCGCATCGTCTTTGGAAAGGCCGGTAACTCGCTGCAAGTCGTTCTGCACTTGCGAGATGAGTTTGTCGTACTGTTGCGATTTCCGGTTGGCGTCCTCGAGTTTTTCCGCCATCTTGCGCTGAGTGCTTTCGACCAGCTTTTCCTTATTCTTCAGGTCATCGCCGGACTGCTTGAGCATTTGCTCCTTGCGTTCGATTTGGGATTCCCGTTTACGAAGCTCCTCGCGTTGCCCTGCGAGGTCCGAGTCGAATTTGGATTGGAGCTGCAGCAGCTTTTCCTTCTTTTCCAGCTCTGCCGTCTTGATGAGATTGTCGGCTTCGAGTTTCGTCTGTTCGAGAAGCCGAGCGGACTGGCGCTTGGCGTCGATGCCCATGAGACGATTGACGACGGCCATGACCACGGCGCCGAGCACCAGTCCGACGATCGAGGGAATGATCCAGCCTTGGAACGATTCCGAGGGGGTGGATTGAGCCAGAGGGCCGACAGATTGAGCCAGAGGGCCGACAAGGGGGTACCAACATGGTTCGAACACGGTCAAGGATCTTTCTATTGTCAAAACGCAGCCGTTTCGCAACGTGTCGACGCTCGAACCATATCACTTGACGTGTTCGCAGTAGACTCTCGAGATCATCTCGAGGAGCCATTCTCCAAATCGGACTCGCGTTGGGTTGACCGAGAGCCGAACGGAACCGTTCCTCCGGCCATCGTTCCCAAAGGGAGTTGGTGAGACTCAATTCGATTTCGGACGTGCCGTTCGTAGTCGGAGTCCGACGTCGGGTCGGAGTCGGCTACCCCCTTGGGTTCCGCATCGTCCTGCGGGACGCTGCTAGCAAAGCTCGACAAGAGTTGGATCGGCGGCTGCGCGGTCGAGCGAGGCCCGAACGCGATCCAGGCAATCCAGCCTAGGACGATCAATGCGAGGATTAAGGAGGGCACAAAGAGAATCATGCGATAGCGATCAAGCAATTGGCCGAACCGACAATCGCTCCTAAACTTCTCTCGGTCGAGAGGTGGCGCGCTGGAGGTTCTCGTGATATTTCCAATAGCTGCTTGCTGGTCGAAAGCGAATGAACCCTTTCTCCCCTCAAGCAGCCCAGAGTGTATCACACCTCCGCCTGCTCCGAAACCATTAACACTCGAATGCCTGGTCTGCGTCCTGGTCGAGATCCATGCCAAGCCTGGATTGGAGTTGCGCAAATTGCCGAGCAAAGACGTCGGTACTGCTGTGAACATGCTCCGCTTCGGTGATGAACCGGATTTGCTCATCGGGATAAACGTCGTGTTTGATGAGGATCCGCTCAAAGACCTCCAAAGGCGATCCGTAGCAAATCAGCATTTTGTGTTCATCGAACTGGATTTCCTGCTGTTTTGCTGGATTCAGAACAGCGATGCCAGTGCATCCGTCGTTCAGGATCAACTCCTCGAAGTCATACAAGGTGCTCTTGAGGACCGGCATGTCGATGTGCTCTCGATACAGATCCTGATGCTCACCCGAATCGCCATAGTGGCTGGTTTCCAGGACGACGTCGACTGTTACGCCCAAGCAATCGAGCAGGTCTAAGAACAGGTCGAATAACCGTTCTCTCGAAGCTGCGGCCATGATGACCGGAATTTTCGTCCCGCTCTTGGGATCGGTGTAACAATCGTGCCGAAAGCCTTGCCGGGGAACGACCTGCAGATCGAACGAAGGCCGTACGGCATCGGTCAAGTCGAAAGCCCCATATCGGAATTTCTCCATATGGGCTTCAAGCTGATCGCTGCTCAGCGATTCAAAACTGGAGGTAGGGGTGGAACGTGGGGTGGCATCGCTGCTGGTTGAAGCGCTGGACCGATATCCTGGTACTAAACCCATGGAATTCGCTCGTCTAAATCTTCGGGAACTAAGTCAACGGGGATACGATGTGCCCGACTTGTCTCGGGAACAACCAAAGTTAGGTCACTCCCCCGCCTTGCAATCTTTTTCCGACTTCTTTTCCAAGCTTTTCTCGTTCCTACAACCGTTACAATCGGTTCAGCGCCAAGTTTCCCTGGTTCGGCACGCGAGATCCCAAGAGCGAAAGGTCGAAGGATGAGAGCCGGATGGCTAGGCTAAGTAAAACGGAATCGCGTTGCGACCTTGGAATCAGGGTTCATTTGAGGCTCCCCCTATGCCGTCCATTTCCACGAACGTTTACCTCCCAGTCATCCTTGTTGGCTTCCTATCTTTGGGCTGCGCACCCAACGCTGAAGAACGGGAAAAGCTCAAATCGGCGATGCTCCGCGAAATTGGAGTCGCCGAAGAGACTGGAGTTACCGAGGAATCTGGGGATCAAACGGCCTCCGAAGCACTCCCCACCGTTCCGGAAGGGACGGTTGATCCCATCGACAAGCAATGGATTGCTGAGTCGAAGCTTCCCTATGAGCATTGGGAAATACAGTACATGGGCAACCAGCCTGTCGGATATCTGCATCGGCGAATTGAAGCATCCGATAGCCAAGGGAAAGGTACGCTCCGCCTCTATGCCGACAGCTTCCGTCGACTCCGAAGTCAAGAGCGGGAATCGGTCCTCAAGGTCAACCTCGTCGCCTTCGAAAAAGAGAACGGCGAGCTGTTCAACTTGGAAGGTACCGTGTCGATCGGTTCCAATACTCGCAGAATCGAGGGATCGGTTCGGAATGGAAACCTCAAGCTTACGACCAATTTGCTAGGCCCCGAGACGACTATCTCTCTCCCGTGGACTCCATCGGATCGGGGGCCATTCGCGATCGAACAATCCTTGATTCGCTCTCCCATGAAAGAAGGGGAAAGACGTCAGTTAAAATTTTTCGATCCGGTCCTCGGCAAACCTGTCGACGTCGAGTTGGTTGCCTATGACTTCTTTGAGACCCCAACGTTTCAGGGGAAGAAGGAAACACTTCTTGAGATTCAAGTCACGCCCATGACAGGGGACGACGTGTCGAGCAAGCAAATTTGGGTCGACCGAGAGGGCCGTGAACACAAGAGCTACGAACCGGCCCTCGACTTGCGATCTTTTCGATGCGACAAGGAATCGGCCATGGTCGTCGTCCATCAATCGGAACTCAACGCTTTACCTCGTCGCCCCATCAAAGTCTTTGGGCCAAAGATTGAGGCGTTTGATACCGGACGCAAACGCTACCGCGTGGAGAGCATCGATGCAAGTTACAACCTGGAGTTGCCGAGCCGCACTCATCAGGTCGTCACCACGATCAAGCCTCGCAAGCTAGAAGTCATCGTCTATCCTGCATCCAGACTGGTCGATGCGATCGAGGGACTGGAGCCGGAGCCACCTCCGTCGGAGGATTCGCTGGCCTCATCGATTTTGATTGACGCGAATCATCCGCAGATACAGCTTCTCGCCGAACGATCGCTGGAAGTCGAAGAGTTGACCTCTGCGGATGCGATCGATCGTCGCGCGTACGCCCTTCGCAAGGGAATCGAATCACGCGTTGAAACGATCGACTTCGATGGTGAAGTGAGCAACGGTCGCACCACGTTAGCCAATGGGCGCGGCGATTGCTTTGATCACGCTGCCCTCTTGGCTTCAACCTGTCGCAGCAATGGCATTCACGCTCGCATCGCCATCGGTCTCCGATACGATGCCGAGGCGCGAACGCCCGCCGTGTCTCTGCATGCCTGGACCGAGTTCCACGATGGAGTCCGATGGATTCCTTTGGATTCCTCCATCCGAGATCCCATGGTTTCGGCCGACCGAATCAAATGGTCCGATACGATGTGGGATACGATCAATCCCTACGGAGATATTCTGAAGGTGGCCAAGCACATGTCGAACATGGAAGTGTCAGTGATGCGAATCGATCCTTAAAGCGAATGATTGACCCATCCCATTCACGATTCCGTCGCAGCGAACGAAGAATCTTCTGGGCCATTGTTCTGTTCGCATTCGTTGTTCGGCTGGCCGCTGCCTGGTATTGGCAACATCAAGTCGATCGATCCGGAGAAACGTTTCGATTCGGGGACAGCCACTCCTATTGGATTATCGCAAGCAACGTGGCTCGAGGAGAGCCCTATCAATTCGGAAGCGAGAACTCGAAGATCTTTCGAGCGCCCCTCTATCCGATATCCCTGGTAGCCTGGACATGGATAGGACCGGGCAATCCATCTCCCTGGGGCGTATGGGGAGCACGCTGCATGGGGTGCCTGTTCGGTGCCGGTGCCGTTGCGTGCATCATGTGGATGACGCGCATGGTCGGCAACGCGACGACCGCAGCCTTGGCAGGGGTGTTTGCATCGATCTACCCCGGCGCCATCGCAATGAGCATATTCGTCCTTAGCGAAGCCGTCGCGACCCCGCTTTACGTTGCGTCATGCACTCTTCTGCTATGGGGACTTCGACATCCGCTCGTCTCGAACAGACTTTTTTCTTCTGGAGCATATTCCTCTGCTGGAGCTTTCGTTTCGGCTGGCATCACCTTGGCACTCGCGTGCCTCGCCCGCCCCAGCTGGAGTCTCTGGCCTGCGATCGCCATCCCTTATTTGCTGATTGCTATCAAACCCAAGGGTCGCGTTGAGTGGCGATGCATGCTTTGGTGTATCTTTTTGTTCTGCGCGGGGGCGGTGGGAACGATGGCCCCTTGGTGGGTTCGGAATTACCAGGTGACAGGAAAATTCGTGCCGACGACCCTTCAGGTCGGTGCCAGTCTTTACGACGGTTGGCATCCTGGAGCTTCGGGCAGCAGCGATGAGAACATGGACTTTGTGATCCCTTTCATCGAGGCTCAGAACGCTGAAGATGAAATGCTAGCCAAGCAAGGGATACCACTGGAGTCGACGTTGGAATGGCGGATTGATCGACGGATGCGGCAGGCTGCCTGGGATTGGGCCCGCAAAAATTCATCTGACGCTATTTGGTTGAGCTTGGTAAAGTTGCAGAAGACTTGGTCACCGATACCGGTGGCTCAAGAAGTGCAACCGCTGATCCGCTGGGCCGAGGGAATCGGCTATGGAGGGCTGGTGGTGGGAGCGATCGCAGGGGCGTGGCGGATGCGTCGAGAGCGTGGAGCTTGGCTGGCGTGGATGCCATGTTTGTATCTGGCGTTGCTGCATGCGATTTTCATCGGATCGGTGCGGTATCGACAGCCGGGAGTCCTGTTGCTCTGCCCGCTAGCGGCCGTGGGTTGGATGATGGTTTTCGAATGGATTCGAAGGCGTGGTTCAAAAGCAAGCGATCAATAACTCGATTCCGCATACGCCCACGGCGGCTTCGCGAGATCGTGTCTGGGAATATCGCATCGTGTGGATGCTTCTCCTGGCGATCGTGGGGTTGTTCGGTTATTTCCATATCATCGGTCATGTGGATAACCGTTTGACAAACGAGATCGTGCAGCGATTGCGGTTGGAGTTACCTCATCATTATGTATCCGTAGACCGGGCTAGGTTGATATCGGGCCAGTCGATCACGATCGATGGGCTTCGCATTGCCAAACCAACCGATCAAGGGTTGAGGGACATCGCGCGTATTGGCCGTATCGTTTGCAATGGACCGATCGACCTCGTCGGTTTGGCACAAGGCCAGTTGCCCATTGAAAGTGTCGTGATCGACAGTGCTGACTTGAGTCTTTGGCCCTTATCGAACGGTCGTTGGAACCTTGAAGAGTTTGCGACTGGAAAGAAGCCTTTGAAGGAGAGGCTCCCATCGATCGACATCCGTTCCGGGCTGATTCGCATCGGTCACGAGACGGGTGGAGGTGGCAGCGAGATCATCTGCCATGATCTGCAGGCTTCTCTGAGTCCTTCGAGCACGCAAACGAATGCAGCACTATCCAATCTTGTTTTTCGAGCCAGCGTCGCGAGCAGCTATTTCAAGCAAGTGGAATTGCATGGGACTCTGGATGCGGAGCGTATGGATTGGATTGCCAACGGATCGATTTCGGGTTTGGAGTTCTCCAGTCGAATGATGGATCAGCTCCCGAGTCGCCTGCGAACCCAGCTCGAGTTGTTAAAGGGATTCTCTGGCGAAGTCGAGGGGACATTCGATGGCGCTATGCAGTCAGGCGAACTTCGATTCGATGCCCGAGCCAGTTTACGCAACGGGCGGCTTTTGCACCCGTTGGTGCCATATCCTTTGGAGTCGCTTGCATGCGAGTTGTTCTGCCGGAACGATTTGCTTCAAGTCCGATCCGGTTCGGCGCGGTCTGGGAATGCAAAGATCCAGTTCAATTGTGACCGTCACGGCATGACATCGTCTTCTCCGATGGTGGCCACGGTTCAATTGCAGGACTTGCCTCTGGACGAGCGTCTTTACGAAGCGCTGCCGAGCAATCTTCAAGAGCATTGGCGGCGCATGCGGGTCAGCGGAGTGGTTGACGCTTCGGCTGCGATTGCGTTTGACGGGAAAGAATGGAATCCCAAGGTCTTGGTGAGAGCCAAGGATGGGGGAGTCGATCCGGACTTCTTTCCGTATCCGGTTCGAAGGATTCAAGGAGATTTTCTGTACGAGTCGGGGAGCATTACGGCTCCCCGTTTGACGGCGGTCGCCGGCCAGCAAACATTGAGTGGTTCATTGACATTGCAGAAACATCAGCCGCGATGGTTGATGGATTTGGTGATTGCAGCCGATGGTCCCATCGTTATCGACGACGTCTTGTTGGGAGCACTGACTCCGCGCGGCTCATCGCCCAGCGGATTTCATCGCTTTGTGAGTACCTTGCATCCGAGTGGTACTGTCCTGCTGCGCCGCGGTCGATTCATTCGATCTGCGGAGAGACCGGATTCGATTTCCAGGTCGCTGGAGTTGACGTTCTCTGAATGCTCGATCAAGTACGATGGATTTCGGTACCCCATTTACGATGTGCACGGACAAGCGACGCTGGACAACGATCATCTTATCTTGAGAGGGTTTGCTGGTCGCAACGATAGCGCCAGGATCAAGGGGGAGGGGTTCGCTCAGTGTCGCGATTCCAACTTGGAG